>NZ_JBGTHY010000537.1:0-1669 GCF_041745955.1 Pricia sp. | reverse complement strand
TATAGCCTTTTATTAAAGGGTATTGAAAGGACTGGCTTAAAGCAAGAAATAAGTAAGGCGAAAAGTTCATTCGAATCCTTTAAAGCAATACAACTTATTGCAATGGGAGCAGCAGTAATACTGGCAACGATCGTGATTTATATAGTATTTTTTCAAAATAAACCGAAAGCCCAAAATGATTTTGAAGGGTCGCCCGTAGAATCGGTTACATTGAAAAACTCGAAAGAAGAAGAAAGTTTAGTATTCTTTGAGGATACGATCAGCGGTACTTTGAAAAATAACGCGAAAAATCCGCTACACTTAATGATTGCAGATAGTGGTATGGCTGGGAGGAATGAGAAATTTCAGATCTTAAAAGACCCCCAAATCTTCATATTAAATACAATAAGGGATACAATTTTGGGCTGTAAAGAAGGAACAAGGATATTTGTGCCAAAAAATTCGTTTGTAATTAAAAATTCTGGGGTACCAGTTTCTGGATCAATCAACTTTAAGGTTTCGGAGTATTATAAATTATCGGATTTATTATTAGCAAAACTCTCAACCACTTCTAACGGGGAACAACTGGAGACCGGGGGCATGTTGTTTATAGAGGCTTTTCAAAATGATCAAAAACTCGAATTAAAACAAGGCAACACACTAGATATTCTGTTTGCTGGGCGCAAGGAAGATGATGGAATGAAGCTATTCCATGGAGACTGGGTACAAGGTAAAACCAACTGGATACTTGCCGAAGATAAAACCGAAAATATCCAAAACCTAAAGAAGGAGGAAGATATAGAAGTTCCATTTGCGGTGATAGAAGAAATACCTCGTTTTCCGGGTTGTCAGGGGATTGCCAAAGAAGAGGCTAAGAAATGCACCTCCGATGCAATTGGTAAGTTTATTTCCGAGAATTTTAATTTCGGCATTGCCGCAAGTCTCCGACTAGAGGGAAATCAACGAATCAGCGTCATTTTTAAGATCAATAAGAACGGTGAAATTCTTTACGTTAATTCGAGAGGACCACATCCGTTGCTGGAGGAGGAAACTAACAGAGTGATTTCCTCTATGCCCAAATTTATCCCTGGAAAACAGAGAGGGCGTGCCGTAACCGTTCCTTACTCACTTCCGTTTCTCTTTAGCATCGATGGTGACAAAGCAACGGTTTTTAGCCAGAATTCAACTAGAAACTTTAATCTAGATATCAGAGATATTCCTATGGATACAATTGTCACTATTGTGAGAGGCGAGGTTGAAAAGATCCAAGAGGTCATGCATGATGCCGATTTTGAAGTTGATTCCAATTACATAAAGTCATGGAATGAATTTGAAAAGCAAAACCTGATCAGAATTTTCGGAAAAGCATCCGAAAAACAGGTGATGCTCAGAAAATCTTTATTTGAAGTTGCAGAAAGTCGATTTAAACAATTAGCATCGGACTCGGTTACGAGAGGCGGCCATATACTCCGCAAAGTTTGGGATTCTACTAAAATTCCAACAACATCAAAGATAATAACGTTAGTTCCCAGGAAGCAGGTTTATTTGGGAACTGAGCGAATGGACATACAGGATTTTGAGAACGAATTGCTTTCAGATAGTACCTCAAACCGCATAGGTTCGTACGATTTAAGCCGCTATGCTTTTAAAACCACCAGCTTGGGATGGCTGAACTGTGACAGGTTTCTCC
>NZ_JBGTHY010000536.1:0-9255 GCF_041745955.1 Pricia sp. | reverse complement strand
GGCGGGGTACCAAGATCACCTTTATTCCCGATGAGGCGATTTTCAAGAAATACAAGTACCGCAACGAATATGTGGAGCTGATGCTCAAGAACTACGTCTATCTCAATCCGGGACTAACGATTGTTTTTAACGGGGAAAAGTTTTATTCGGATAACGGACTCAAAGATCTTTTGGAGGAAAACAACAATGTCGAGGATATGTTATATCCGGTCATCCACCTGAAAGGGGATGATATCGAAGTGGCACTTACCCACAGCAAGACCCAGTACAATGAGGAATACCATTCTTTCGTAAACGGTCAACATACCACTCAGGGCGGTACGCACCAGTCCGCTTTCCGGGAAGCATTGGTGAAGACCATCCGCGATTTTTATGGTAAGAACTATGATGCCTCCGATATCCGGAAGTCCATCATTTCCGCTATTTCCATCAAGGTGATGGAGCCACTCTTCGAAAGTCAGACCCAGACCAAGCTCGGCTCGACGGATATGGGCGGGGAATTTCCCACAGTACGGACCTATATCAACGATTTCATCGGGAAGTATCTGGACAATTACCTGCATAAAAACGCTGCGACAGCGGACAAGCTGCAGCGCAAGATCGTCATGGCGGAGAAGGAGCGGAAAGAACTGTCCGGTATTCGGAAACTGGCTCGGGACAGAGCCAAAAAGTCCAACCTGCACAATAAAAAATTGCGGGACTGTAGGGTGCACCTGGAGGATATGAAAAACGACAGGCGTCTTGAAAGCACGCTTTTCATTACCGAGGGCGATTCTGCCTCGGGGTCGATCACAAAATCCCGGGACGTAAATACCCAGGCCGTTTTTAGTCTAAGGGGCAAGCCCCTGAACTCCTACGGCATGTCCAAAAAAATCGTATACGAAAACGAGGAGTTCAATTTACTGCAGGCCGCGCTGAATATCGAGGAATCGATGGAGGATTTGCGGTACAACAATGTTGTAATCGCTACGGATGCCGATGTCGACGGTATGCATATCCGATTGCTGCTGATTACTTTCTTTCTACAGTTTTTCCCCGAGCTGATCAAGGAAAACCATCTGTACATTTTACAGACGCCCTTGTTCCGTGTCCGAAATAAGAAAGAAACGATTTACTGCTATAGCGAGGAGGAGCGCAGGAATGCGATGCAAAAACTGTCCGGAAAACCTGAAATTACCCGATTTAAGGGATTAGGGGAAATCTCGCCGGACGAATTCCAGCACTTTATCGGAGATGATATTAGGCTGGAGCCGGTAATGTTGGACAAGGCCATGTCAATCGAACAACTACTTAAATTCTATATGGGTAAAAATACGCCCGATCGGCAGGAATTCATCATTGAAAACCTTAAAGTAGAAGTTGACCTGATCGAAGGAAACCAATTGTAAACCTGCCTTCCGAAAGGTGGCATACCATAATACGAGTCTTTTTGAATGGATGAAAATGACGAACTGAACTTCCCTGCCGGAGAAGAAGGGGAGGAGGAAAACCAAAACCCGTCTGCCGGAGACGAACGCCTGCCTGCCGGCGAGGAGCGTACTTCGGCTGATGATGAAGACATTTCTGGCGATCAGCTTGAAGATACCCCTATCGAAACCTTAGGTCAAAATACCGAAGACAGCGAGCCGCAAGACGCCCTGACCCGCGTGTCCGGCATGTACAAAGATTGGTTCTTGGACTATGCCTCGTACGTAATCTTAGAACGTGCCGTTCCCGCTATCGAAGACGGCTTTAAGCCCGTGCAGCGCCGTATCATGCATTCGCTCAAGGATCTCGATGACGGTCGGTACAACAAGGTCGCGAATGTCGTTGGCCATACCATGCAGTATCACCCGCATGGTGATGCCAGTATCGCCGATGCCATGGTGCAGATCGGACAAAAAGAGCTGTTGATAGATACCCAGGGCAACTGGGGCAACATTCTGACCGGCGATAGTGCTGCCGCTTCAAGATATATCGAGGCGCGGCTTTCCAAATTTGCCCTAGAGGTAGTATTCAGCCCCAAAATCACTGAGTGGCAACAATCGTACGACGGACGGAATAAGGAACCGGTCAACCTTCCGGTGAAATTCCCACTACTTCTGGCGCAAGGGGCAGAAGGTATTGCGGTTGGACTTTCTACCAAAATCATGCCCCATAACTTTTTAGAGCTCATAGATGCCTCCATAAAGCATCTGGAAGGTAAACGTTTCAAGCTGTTTCCAGACTTTCCCACTGCCGGTATCATCGATGTGACCCATTACAAAGAAGGCTTGCGGGGCGGTAAGATACGCGTACGGGCCAAGATAGCCCAGCACACTAAGACCACTCTGATAATAAGTGAGATACCTTACGGAACTAATACTTCTACTTTAATTGAATCCATCTTAAAGGCGAACGACAAGGGCAAGATAAAAATCAAAAAAATTGAGGATAATACGGCTGCGGAAGTGGAGATAGTGGTCCACCTGCCGCCGGGAATTTCTCCCGATAAAACCATCGATGCACTCTACGCCTTTACGGCCTGTGAATCGTCGATTTCTCCCCTTGGCTGTATTATAGAGGACAATAAGCCCCTATTTATCGGCGTGACCGAAATGCTGCGGCGTTCTACGGATGCTACAGTCGATTTATTGCGGCAAGAGCTAGAAATACAGCTCGCCGAATTGGAAGAACAATGGCATTTTGCATCCCTGGAGCGCATTTTTATCGAAAACCGTATCTATCGCGATATCGAGGAAGAGGAAACTTGGGAGGGCGTCATCGCCGCTATTGATAAAGGCCTGAAGCCGTTTACCAAAAACCTGAGACGGGCCGTGACCGAAGAGGATATCATCCGCTTGACGGAAATCCGGATCAAACGGATATCCAAGTTCGATTTGGACAAGGCCCAGCAAAACCTCGAGAACCTCGAGCAGAAAATCGCAGAGGTCAAGCATCATCTCGCAAATTTGGTGGCCTATGCCATTGCGTATTTCGTCGGATTGAAGGAGCGCTACGGGAAAGGCCGAGAACGGAAATCCGAAATCCGCATGTTCGAGGATATTGAGGCCACGAAGGTCGTGATCCGCAATACAAAACTTTACGTCAACCGCGAAGAAGGCTTCGTGGGCACGTCTCTAAAAAGGGAGGAATATGTGACGGATTGTAGCGATATCGATGATATCATCGCCTTTACCAAAGAGGGGAAGATGATGATTTTTAAAGTCGACTCCAAAGTATTTGTGGGCAAGGGAATTATTTACGTCGCCATTTTTAAGAAAAAAGATAAGCGTACGATCTATAATATGGTGTATCGCGATGGCAAAAGTGGCGGCACGTACATCAAACGCTTTAATGTCACCAGTATTACCCGTGAAAAACTGTACGATGTCGGCAAAGGAAAGCCCGGTACAATCGTATACTATTTTTCCGGAAACCCCAATGGCGAGGCGGAAACCGTAACGGTGAACCTACGCCAGTCGGGAAAAATCAAAAAATTGAAGTGGGATATCGATTTTGCCGATGTGCTCATCAAAGGCCGGAACACTAAAGGGAATATCGTTTCCAAATATCCTGTAAAGCGAATCGAACTCAAAGAAAAGGGACTTTCGACCCTAAAACCCCGTAAGCTCTGGTTCGACGAGACGGTGCAACGCCTTAACATCGATGACCGCGGTGAGTACATGGGTGAATTCCGAAGTGGGGACCGCCTGCTGATCGTCAACCAGAGCGGACTAGTAAAAACGGTGACGCCGGAACTGACCCTACGTTTTGACGAAGACATCGTCATTCTTGAAAAATGGATTCCCGAAAAGCCGCTGTCAGCCATTTATTGGGAAGGTGAGAAAGAACTTTTTTATGTCAAACGATTTCTGATCGAGAATCCAGATAAGGAAGAAAACATCCTCACCGACCATCCCAAATCATATCTAGAGCGATTTTTGACCGACTATTTACCCCGGGTTGAAGTCGTTTTTGCCAAGAAGCGTGGCCAGGAGCGGAAAGATAACTGGGTATTACATCTCGAGGAATTTATTTCCGTAAAGGGCATCACGGCCATGGGCAACCAATTGACCAAAGATAAGGTGTTGGAAATAAACGGACTGTCCCCTTTACCCTACGAACCGCCCGAACCGACGAAAACTGAGGACATCGAAGTCGTTGAAGAAGAAAGTGTTGATGAAGAAAATGTTGATGAAGTTGGGGAGAAGGAAGGTGCCGAAAAATGGATTTCAGATTCCCAATCCGACCAAGAGCAGGCAGATGACGCTTCATCATCGCATAATCCCCCAGAGAAGAAGCCTAACGATACACCGACAGGTAAATCCCCAAAAAAACCAAAAAAGGATGCCGGTGATGATCAGCCGACATTGTTCGATTGATCCGGAGCATTGAATAAATGTTGAAATAATCTTAAAGCGTCCAATAATACCTATCTTTGGCGAAAATTGACTTTGAATGGATTTTACGAACCCCTTGGTTTACGGCGTACCCTGTTTTATTGCCTTTATACTTTTAGAGCTCACCTATAGCCATACCCACGGCGATGAGGACCTTTATGATTGGAAGGATTTGTTGGCCAGTGGCGCCATGGGCGTCGGCTCGGCAATCTTAGGGCCGTTGATCAAGGTCACCCTTCTTATTGTAATATTCACGCTCACCTACGAATTCTTTAACCCGGAGATTGATGGCGTCCGTACCAATATTATGGGCTATGAATCCTTCGGATATGCGTGGTATGTATGGTTGCTCTGTCAATTGGCCGACGATTTTACCTATTATTGGTTCCATCGGGCCAATCATGAGATACGCATTCTTTGGGCCGCACATATCGTACACCATTCCTCGGATAACTTTAATTTGGGAACCGCCGTACGCAACGGATGGTTTACACTATTGTATAAGCCTTTCTTTTACATGTGGATGCCCGCTATTGGCTTCCCGGTGGAAATGGTCGTGGTCGCTTTGGCCATTGAATCGCTCTGGCAGTTTCAATTGCATTCCAAATATGTTCCCAAAATGGGATGGGTCGAAAAAATCTTCAATACCCATACGATGCATCAGGTGCACCACTCCCAAAATGTGGAGTATCTCGATAAGAACCACGGGGGATTTCTAAATTTCTTTGATAAAATTTTCGGCACATGGAAAGAGCTAGATGACGATGTTGAGGTAAAGTTCGGGGTCATTCACGCGCCAAAATCCTATAATCCGATCGTGATATTGACCCATGAGTTCAAGGATATTTGGACCGATGTCAAAAAGGCAGACAAATTCTGGCACAAATTCATGTATATCTTCGGCCCCCCGGGATGGAGCCCGGATGGTACTACCTTGACCGTTAAGCAGCAACAGCGTCTATTTCGGGAGCAGAAAGCCAAGAATCCCGGGATGGCCTATAGTCGACCGAATTGAACCATGGAAGCGCAATTTTTTGCGTTTTGCACCCTAATACAACCTATAGACGTGCTATCTGCGATCTCTATGCATCCCTATTTCACCGTCAATGTCTACAAGATTATTTTTTTATTTCCATTTAAAAGCATAATATCGGCAAGGGTTTTCCCCAATATTCGATATGCCGTGTATTTCGTTGGATTTTACAAAAAACAGATCACCTTTTGTTCCTTGATATGCCTCCCCGTTTATAGTCATTTCCGCTTCGCCTTCCACAACTATGATGATCTCTGATTCCACATGGGAATGCGGTTTATGGCTAGGGCCTTTACGGTCTAATTGTGTGACATGCATTTCAAAGTATTCGCACATGGCCGTTGGGCGTTCGAAATATGATATAGATTGTCCTTTGCCTGTCTTTTCCGGTTTCAGGTCGTCAAAATTGATGGACAGCGGTCCACCGGCCTCTTGTCCCCTTTGGATATCCATATCTTTTTTTGACGTAAACATCATGATATAATAGGTCAGCGGAACGTCTCCGACATTTTCCATGGACTGTTCCGTCAAAGGCGGAATCAGACCGACACTTCCCTCGGGCAGCACATCGCTTTTCCCGTTCATCGTCAGCTTTAGTCTGCCTTCCTTTACGATCACCAATTCCTCTATATTTTTCTGGGTATGTGGGGGAGCGGGTTTGGCTCCCTTATCTTGCGTTGTGGCATGTATTTCCAAAAAACTAAAATGAGGTGAACTACCTTCCATAATTTTACGGCCAACGCGCTGATTACCTTCCTTCGTGGGTAATTCTGCCCATTTGTATATTCCGGAATCGACTTGCTTCAACTGTGCCATACCGATAAAACCCATATTTGTAACTAAAAATAACAACAGTAATCGTTTCATTTGTAATAATTTAAACGAGCTTAGAAAAAAATTACTTACCACTGATCACTGCCGTCCCTCTTGATTTCCTGCTTTGTCCGACAATACCATACTCGAACGTATAGGAATCATCGGTCGTGGACAGAATTTTCATGTGAACGGACTTTTCCTCGGCTTTATTTGTGGGATTTATTTTTTTTACGACGTATTCGCAGTCGTTGATCCATCGTACGGCAGAGGTATCTACTTTTCCTTCGAAATAATCGATTTCTAGGGTATCGTTACGGACGAAAGTTGTTGTTTTTTCTTCGCCATCGACGATTGTGGTAAAGGAAAACTCTCCGTTTTTGACCGTTTTACAATCCCTTTGGGGCTGGTAGCACGAAACCATACTAACTAAAAGAGGGCAGCATAAAAGAATTTTTTTTATCATCCCTGCAAAATAATGAAATTCCACGAGTATAACCACTATTTGCTATCGTCGTAGGCTTCAAAACTTCCGTCGGAATAGAAAATTACGATTCGCTCAATAGTTTTCCCTGGATTTTTTATTTCTTGGATATTAGTTTCATCAGATTTTGCAGACGGATGGGGTGTTGGGGAAACTTTCCCAGAAGTTTCCGAAGGAAATGTTCCTTTGCCATTCAACAACCAGTACAGATTTACTTCGGGAAAGTTCTTTATCACTTTCAGCACAAATTCCAGACTTGGTTTATTGCGTCCAGATAAGAGGTGAGAGATACTGGAGCGTTGCACTTGAATCTTATCGGCAAAAGCAGAGGCGTTAAGATCGTAATATTGGAGCAAATGCTCAAGACGCTCAATAAAATCAGAACTGTTTACCATTGTAAAAATTTGTCTGATAAATATACTAAAACTAGAAATACACCCCTTTAATAGTTATAAAAATTAACATAAAAAATAGGAGTAATTGTTTAGTTAAATTATGTCATAATATTGATTTATAATTATATGGATTGAAATTTATCTAGGAACATTATTTTTTCATTTTCTACGCTTACAATTGTAAAAAACACAAATACCAATAGTATATTCGTTTACAAAAGTGAATAATTTGTGTTTACAATTGTAATTTATATAGCAATTACTTTTGTGGCGTGAATAAAACCTGCCGATGACTCTAGAACAATCCGAGTACCTAGCCATAAAAGAAAAATCCGTACTGGGGCGTTACGTGGTGAATAAGAATATTGAAGGATTTCTCGAAAAAATAAAAGGGAAATTTGAAGTTAAGATGGTGGGCAAATCCGTCCTCGGACTTCCGATAAGAAGTATCGTAATTGGAACTGGACCAATAAAGATTTTGATGTGGTCGCAAATGCATGGCAATGAGTCCACCACGACAAAGGCGGTTTTAGATTTGATCAATTATCTGGATTCCGACCTTCCTAAAACCCAAACCATTCTGAAAAGTTGTACCATTACGATTATTCCCATTTTAAACCCCGATGGTGCCGCAGCTTATACCCGCGTCAATGCCAACGCAGTCGATTTGAACCGGGATGCACAGCAAAGAACCCAACCGGAAAGCAGGGCATTGCGAAACGTATTCGATGGGTTTCAGCCGGATTACTGCTTCAATCTACACGATCAGCGCACGATATTCAATGTTGGCGATGCCTCGAAACCGGCTACAATATCCTTTTTGGCACCGGCGCATGATGAAATAAGAAGCGTTTCCCCAACACGTTCGGTAAGTATGAAGCTCATAGTGGCCATGAACATGATGGTACAAAAACAGATACCCGGGCAGGTTGGAAGGTACGACGATACCTTTAACGCCAACTGTGTAGGCGACGCCTTTCAGATGACCGACACACCGACTGTCTTGTTCGAAGCGGGACATTATGCTGACGATTACGATAGGGAACGGACTAGGGAATATATTTTTCAGGCCTTAAGGACCGCATTACATGTGATAAGCGACGATAAAGTTTCAGAAGTGAACCCATCGGACTATTTTCTGATTCCTGAAAATCAAAAACGATATTATGATATATTGATCCGTAATGCCCACATCATCGCTCCATCATTAAAAAAAGGGGATGCTATCGGCATTCTTTACGTTGAGACCTTAAATTGTGGAGCTATAGATTTTGTGCCAAAGATCGATAAAACGGGCAGTCTGGATGGATATTATGGTCATAAAACATATAATTGTCTGATCGATAGTGAATTAAAGGCGCTTAAGGGACATTCGACTTTCGCTAAACTTCTGTCCACATTTTAGACTTTTCTTTAAAAGCCTAAAATTATTACATTTCTGTTAAAAAATATTGTGTTTTCATACATATTATTTCTTAATTTTCTATTTTTGTCACGAATACGTATTCAAAAAAAATCCTAGTCTTCGAAAGGTTTTTTAAAGCATAGTGTAAGAAATAATAAATAGATAAGTATCATGGCAGGAAAAGTAAAACTAGACGAAATCGACCACCAGATTCTGGATATGTTGATTGAAAACACCAGAACACCTTTTACCGATATTGCTAAAAAACTGCTTATCTCGGCAGGCACGGTCCACGTGAGGGTAAAAAAAATGGAGGAAGCCGGTATCATTCGGGGTTCTTCGCTCACTTTGGACTATGTGAAATTGGGATATGCCTTTATTGCCTATGTCGGTATTTATTTGGAAAAGACGCACCAGACCAAATTCGTGATGGAGCGCTTGGAGCAAATTCCGAACGTGACCATTGCCCATATTACCACGGGCAAATTCAATATCTTCTGTAAAATAAGGGCCAAGGATACGAACCATGCCAAGAATATCATCTTTATGATCGATGATATCGACGGTATTAATCGAACGGAAACCATGATTTCATTGGAAGAGAGCTTCAATGATAAGAAAAGGCTGATGCACATGATATTTAACGAGCTTTGATACAGCTATTTTGACATACCCGATAAAAACACCGATCCCGAATGTAATCTTTCGGGATTTTTTATAGCTTCGCATATACATAGAGGGATCGTTCAAACTGACAGCGTCGC
>NZ_JBGTHY010000535.1:0-3952 GCF_041745955.1 Pricia sp. | reverse complement strand
GACCCTGTCCCCGACCCCAATGCCCAAGGCACCACCGGAGGCGCCTTCACCTATAATGATTACGATGATCGGCACTTTCAAACGGGTCATTTCAAGAATATTCCGGGCGATGGCCTCGCCCTGCCCGCGTTCTTCCGCCTCTATGCCCGGATAGGCTCCCGGGGTGTCGATTAGGCACACCACGGGTATACCGAACTTTTCGGCGGATTTCATGGCGCGCAAGGCTTTTCGGTAGCCTTCGGGGTTGGCCATCCCAAAATTGCGGTATTGTCGGGTTTTCGTATTGTATCCTTTTTGTTGGCCGATAAACATATAGCTTTGATCGCCGATCTTTCCGAGACCGGTGATCATCGCCTTGTCATCCTTTACGTTCCGGTCGCCGTGTAGCTCAAGAAATGCCTCTCCACATATGGCATTGATATAATCTAACGTGTAGGGCCGGTTCGGGTGTCGCGATAATTGCACCCGTTGCCAGGCCGTAAGGTTCTTGTAGATTTCCTTACGGGTATCGGCCAGTTTTTTTTCGATCTGCTTGCAGGTCTCGGTCACGTCGACATCGCTCTCTTCACCGATGACCATGCATTTGTCGAGCTGTTCCTCGAGCTCCTTAATAGGGAGTTCAAAATCGAGATATTCCATATTTTGATAGGTTTAGTTTGATGTACTCGTCTTGGTTGTGCAAATATAAAATTTTCTGAACGTTTGTTTCGGATTTAAAGGATTTAAGGTTTTAATCGCTACTGCCTACGCCCTTCCTACCTTTTCGCTTTTTGCAACAGCACAAAAGCCAAAATACCGAAGAGTAGGTTCGGAAGAATTACCGCCAATAACGGTGAAAAGCCTGCTTGTTCGGCCAGGGTACCGAAAACCTTGTCAAAAAATATAAATATGAACGCTACTACGATACCGAAGGCCAGGTTTACGCCCATACCGCCCCTTCGTTTTACCGAGGCTACGGCGACTGCGATGATGGTCAGGATAAAGGCCGATATCGGAAGCGCCCATCTTTTGTACTTTACGAGAACGTACGTATTGATGTTGGAAGCCCCTTTTTGTCGCTGATCGGCAATGAACTTGTTCAGTTCGAAAATATTCTTGGTTTCCGCGACGTAAGATACAGGGGTCAGGTCACCGATGTCAAACGTGAACAAGGTATCCAGCCGGCGTTTGGTGTCGACCAATGCGGTATCGTTCACCAACTTTCTTTTTTGGTACGAGGTCAAGCGATAGAGGCTATCCTTTTCGACCCAGCGGATATTGGCCGCGGAAATCTTGAAATCCAGTTCATTATCCTTGTTGAACCGCTCATACGTAAAATTGTACCCGATCTGTCTGGCCGGGTCGAAACTGCTCACATAAATAAAATCCGTTTTATTGAGCTGAGTAAATACGTTGTTGGTCACCCGGTCCTGCTTTCCCGTTTTCAAGTATTTGAACTTGAACTCATTAAATCCCTTGCTCGCCTTGGGCACAATGAACATCCCCATAATAAACATCATAAGGGCTATAATGGATGCCCCGATAAGATAGGGCCGTAAAAATCGGTTGTAGGACACCCCGGAACTTAAAATCGCGACGATTTCGGTATTACTGGCAAGCTTCGAGGTGAAAAAGATGATGGATAGGAATAGAAAAATCGGAAACAACAGACTACCTATATATATGGTAAAGTTGCCGAAATAGACCAAAATTTCATCCAAAGGCGCCTCGTTGGCCTGCATTTTGCCGATCTGCTCCGCCAAATGGGCCATGATACCGATGGGAATAAACAATAATATCATCACCCCAAAAGTGAGCAGGTAGCGTTTTAATATGTATTTGTCGATTATGCTCAGCACTAGAGTCGTTTATCCATTTGTTTCACCATGACGGCCTTCCACTGCGAAAAATCCCCCACTAAAATATGCTTTCTGGCCTCACGTACCAACCAAAGGTAAAAACCGAGGTTGTGTATGGTGGCGATCTGTTTGCCCAAATATTCGTTGGCCGCGAACAAGTGCCGTAGATAGGCCTTCGAGTATTGGGTATCTACAAAAGTAAGGTCCATTTCATCGACCGGGGAAAAATCGTCTTCCCATTTTTTGTTCTTGATATTGATGGTGCCGTGGGCGGTGAACAACATGCCGTTTCTGGCGTTTCGCGTTGGCATCACGCAGTCGAACATATCGATGCCCAAGGCAATATTTTCCAAAATATTGATCGGTGTACCTACCCCCATCAGATACCGGGGCTTGTCTTGCGGAAGTATGTCGCAGACCACCTCGGTCATCGCATACATCTCTTCGGTCGGTTCTCCGACGGATAATCCTCCGATGGCATTGCCCTCTGCTCCTACTCCCGCGATGTACTCTGCGGACTGCTTCCGAAGATCCGTATAGGTCGAGCCCTGCACTATCGGGAAAAACGTCTGCGAATAGCCGTACTCAAAGGGAGTTTTTTCCAAATGAGCGATACAGCGCCCCAACCAACGGTGCGTCATGTGCATCGAACGTTGTGCATACTTGTAATCACAGGGGTACGGGGTACATTCGTCAAACGCCATGATGATATCGGCCCCGATAGTACGCTGAATTTCCATGACCCGTTCGGGCGTGAACATGTGGGTCGAGCCGTCGATGTGCGATTTGAACTTGACGCCTTCCTCCTTGATCTTTCGGTTGCTGGATAGGGAATATACCTGATACCCGCCACTGTCCGTAAGGATATTGCGATCCCACCCCATGAATTTGTGGAGTCCCCCAGCTTGCTTCAGGATATCCGTTTTCGGACGAAGGAATAAATGGTAGGTATTCCCCAGGATGATATCGGGATTAATATCCTCTCTCAATTCCCGCTGATGCACGCTCTTTACGGATGCCACAGTGCCCACGGGCATAAAGATCGGGGTTTCTATCGTGCCGTGATCGGTGACCATGGTACCGGCACGTGCCTTGCTATGAACGTCTGTCTGGTGTAGGGTGAACTTCAAAATTTCAATTATGGGGGCAAAGATAATCAACTGCGCTACATTACTAACTTAACGAAAAAATAAAAGGATTAAAAATAATTCCGACACCACTTGTATTCCCAAAAGATTGCGATTACATTTGGAAAATTCTTAAATAAAGGCATTACAATGGCAGAACTGGATAAATTACAGGATATCGTTACGCAGACCCGAAGGGATATTCTAAGGATGGTGCATGGTGTGAATTCGGGGCATCCCGGAGGCTCATTGGGCTGTACGGAGTTTTTTATCGCCCTGTACTACGAAATCATGAATCTTAAGGATGATTTTGATATGGACGGGAAGGATGAGGATATTTTCTTTTTATCCAACGGACATATTTCCCCGGTATGGTACAGCGTGCTGGCCCGGAAAGGCTACTTTCCCGTAAAGGAAATGGAAACCTTCAGAAAATTGGACTCCCGATTACAGGGACACCCGACCACCCACGAAGGACTTCCCGGCATTCGTGTTTCGTCCGGATCTTTGGGCCAGGGCATGTCCGTCGCCATCGGCGCCGCCCTTGCCAAAAAGCTTAATGGTGACGACCATTTGGTCTTTAGCCTGCACGGTGACGGTGAATTACAGGAAGGCCAGAATTGGGAAGCCATTATGTACGCCGCCGGTAACAAGGTCGATAATATCATCTCGACAGTAGACCGCAACGGACAGCAAATCGATGGCCCCACGGAAGAGGTGCTGCCGCTGGGCAACCTAAAACAAAAGTTCGAAGCCTTCGGATGGGACGTGCTCGAGGTACAGGACGGCAATAATATGGAAGCCGTAATCAAGGGACTGAACGAGGCTAAAAGCAGAACGGGCAAGGGAAAACCCGTTGCCATTATCCTGGATACGGTCATGGGCCACGGCGTCGATTTTATGATGCATACGCATGCCTGGCACGGCAAAGCGCCGAATGATGAACAGTTAGAGGATGCACTTTCTCAGAACGCGGAAACGCTGGGG
>NZ_JBGTHY010000534.1:0-4424 GCF_041745955.1 Pricia sp. | reverse complement strand
AGTTCTTTGCGCGCGCAAGGGTCAAAAGTTCTTCCATATCCCGGTCCGTTGGGTTGCCGGTCGACTTTGATTCATAGGTCAGGGTATACATGATATAGTTTGGTCGTTCCGTCTAAAGGTACAGCTTTAAAACTTTGCCGCAGAAGTGCTATGAATGAACCGGTCGTTATAGGCTTCCAGCTCTTCTTGAAATACCGGCCTCAAAAAAAAGGAAGCCCTCACTGCCAATCGGTCATGCAGGCGTAGACCAAAGTTTCCAGTAGACCATTGTCGGTACCTCCTCTAACTTGAAGGAAAGGCCGTAGATACATAATCCAATATCTTTCAAACCGATAGGGTGCGGTAAAGAAACGCCCTTCCACAATTTCAATGTAACAAAAGTCGGGTATAATCGTCAAGTTATGTAACCTACAACCGATGGGAATATTTAAACCCGACTATCAAAACTTTCAAGGGGTAAGGCCAGTTTGTATCTACGTACTTCGAACGTATTTCGCACTGATGTTCTTTGTCATGGGTTACACCGCTTGGACCGAGGTAATAACCCACATAGGCGGATGGGAACCCATCGGGGCGGTTACCTGGTGCGTTTGGGCAGCTTACGCGACAATTTCATTCGTTGGAATTTACAACACGCTGAAAATGCTACCTATCGCTGTCTTTATGGTGTTCTATAAAGCACTTTGGCTGATTGCGGTCGCTTATCCGCTTTGGGCGACCGATAGTCTAAAAGGTTCACCGCCCGAAGATTTGGCAGGTATATTTATTTGGGCGATGGTCGCCGTGCCCTTTGTTCCTTGGAAACATTTCTTCCTTAACTACGTCATACCGACCAAAAAATGATAACGGATAAAAATTTGGCCCGAATTGCCGGCCTGTGCTATTTGATCGTGATAGCGACGGGCCTATTTTCCGAAGTTTTTGTACGGCAGGCATTAAGGGTCGCGAACGACGCCGTGGCCACGGCGAACAATATCCAAACCCACGAAATGCTTTATCGATGGGGATTTGTGGCGGACATTACAAATTTTGTGATCGGCCTGCCGAGTGCACTGATCATGTACTTTTTGTTCAAGCGGGTAAACAAGCTTTTGGTCCAACTTGCATTGGCGTTTGCCATTATCCAAACGGCGATCATTGCCGTCAACCTTTTAAACCAAATTTCGCCTTTGCTGATATTGGGCAACGATGCATATTTGAATTCCTTCCGGCCCGACCAGTTGGCTTCGCTTTCGTTGCTATCCCTTAATATACAGGCGCAAGGTTACGGACTTGGACTGGTGTTTTTTGGTTTCTATTGTCTAATATTCGGTTATGCTATCATCAGATCGAAAATGATCCCAAAAATTCTCGGAGCGCTTTATGCTATTACTGGAATTTGTTACTTGCTCAACAGTTTCATAATGTTCCTTTCAAAAGGGTTCGACAATCCATTTTTCGCATATTTGGCAATTCCAATTTTTATTGGCGAGCTATCATTATGTCTATGGTTGCTGATCAATGGCGTAGATACGTCAAAGAGATCGACAAATCGATGACTAAACTGATGGAAACACATTGTGAACTTGCTATCTGCCAACAATGAACCGAGCTAAAAAACAGATAAAATTTAGTCCAATACGTCAATAGAGTTTCATAAAACGAGGGTTGTATCGCATTTAGCTCAAAATAATTTGAATGCAGAAAACCCACGTGGCCGTTGCAGAATTATATAGCCTTAGAAAGTAAGGGATCTTTCGGAAAAATAAGCTAAATTGTAACGTCCAATGACCGCCCTCACAAAACGGTCGGGCCTAAAATCCAAAAATCATGAAAGTACATCCGTATCTGAACTTCGACGGCCGGGCCGAAGAAGCGTTCCATTTTTACAGGTCCGTTTTTGGTGGGGAATTCATATCGCACATGAAAATGAAGGACGGCCCCGATAGCGGGAATCTCTCCAGGGAAGATCAAGACCGTACCATGCACATTTCGCTGCCCATCGCGAAAGACACCATTTTAATGGCCTCGGACGTTATCGAATCCTCCGGCCAAGGCCTCGTGACCGGAAACAATATGCATATCATGCTCGGCCCTACCAGTAAAGAAGAGGCGGACCGTCTGTTCGGGGAGCTTTCAAAGGACGGCGATATCGAGATGCACATGGAGGAACAGTTCTGGGGCGACTACTTCGGAAGTTTTACCGATAAGTTCGGGATTAAATGGATGATAAGCTATAATGGGCAAAAAGAGGATACGTTGAAAGAGTTGGAAGAACAACTTCCGGACGATATATCCCTTTCAAAAACAAGGGCCGCCCCACTTTCATAATCCGGTACAATCAATCGATGGACAAGGGAAAAATTCAAAAACCATGCTACAAAAATCAAAAGCGTTCAGCGGGTTTTCCGTGGATGATATCATAAAAAGCGAAAATATCCTATCGGACCACATTGGGATTGAACGTAAGGGATAACCCAATGGGGCTGCTGGAACTTCATCCGGAAGGGAGTGACCCCATAATTGTCCACCCAAAGCCAAATCATGTCCCAGCTACCTTTACCGTACTCAATTTCCCGGTGGAGGATGTTGAAGTGGCCGTAGATTCCCTTTCCAAAAAAGGAATTGTATTCGGGCAATACGACGGCCCGGATACCGATTAAAAAGGAATCTCACATAACGAAGGCCCTTTGATCGCCCGGTTCAAGGATCCCGCGGGGAATATCCTCTCGGTCATTCAGAAGGGATAGATGCACTGAATTTTTAAAATAACCGTATTGATATACCAGTCATGAAAACAGCAGAAAGGAAAAACAGTTTAAAAACTTTGATAGGAACCTGGTCCATTGAGGGCGTAAACATCTCGGCCGCGCCCGAATCCCATGAAACTCCCGTTACAGGTATTTGGAAGGTAGAGGCCATGGCAGGCGGCAGGTTTCTGGAATCCCATTGGGAATACGACTCCGGTTCCGATGAACATATTGGGATAAGCATCTTTGGAACCCCCAATGATGATTCACGGCCCAAGATCTTCAATTTTGACAATGCCGGTTTCCATCGGGCCTATGATCTGAATATCGATGGTCGAACATGGAACATCCAAGGTGAAACCGAACGGGCCGTTCTGGAATTCGATGCCGACGGCGGTACCTATAAGGAATTCTGGGAAATCAGGTCAGATGGTCAGTGGCTGCCACTGTGCCGGAGGGCGGGGAAAAGGCATTTGGACTAAGGACCCTCCGGTATGAATCCCGGATTCAGGAGACTTTTATGCAAACTGTTCGGGGCAGGTATCGATATGCCTGAAAACGCTATCGTGATCTGTCCCGATATTCTATAGGATACCGACTACAAATTCTGGTACTGGCCCTACAGGACCATTTTTTGTCCGGAACACAATTCTTCGCCGGATACACGAATTTTAGGGCAACGGGTTCCTTTACCCTGTAAGAACCGGATCCGTGGCCTTGACTTCAGCAAACCTATGACACTTTTTGTTCAAAAATTCCACAAATCTCGGAGATATGGGCATGGTTCTTAGAAAAGTCGTTGTTCAACTTGTCCAATGACCGTTCCAGGTCCTTGTCCGGGTGATCGAAAAGATCGACCTGCAACTGCCCTATTTTTTCCACCAGGCTTTGGCATGAGTTCTTAATATCCTCCAATTTTCTTAAAACTTCTTCGTTCAGTTCCAATTCCGATTTTTCCATTTTAATATTTTTTTAATCAAATTGTTTAACTTCTTACACTTGATCCATACAAATGTCGCATTTTACACCCTAACCTATCCGTCGATATGGCATGATTTATCAATATTTTAGCATTTCTGATGACACCTACAAAGCCCATTTGTGCGAAAACAAACGCTAAGAAACAGAATTTAACGTTTAAAGGGACCGTATTTGATACAGGCGCATTTAAACCCACGTTTAAATGAACTTATCGGACTTTGATATTCGCCGGTCATTTAAGCAAACAGACATCTTTTTGGTTAAGTGAAAGCTCCTCTTCCATTGGGCCTATACGGAAATTAAAGCCACTATTTTACACTTTGGTAGCTATGAGCAAAAATACCCATTTTCAGAGAGAACTTTTAGAAGAAAAATTAAAGGGAGTGACATCCCAACTACTTTGCTTTACCAAAGCAAAGTTACATAACGCAAGACATTATAGCCTACAGCTAAGATTTTGAATAACAGATATCTACGTTGATTTATGTACTATAATTTATACTATTCAGAATCAAATATTATTACTATCTTTACCAAAGATACTAAAAAAAGGTTTCAAATATGATACAATTAGTCAACGACTATAGCGAATATGTTGATAACTTGAAAAATCACATTAAGGATAGTAAGTACAAAACCACTTTTTTCCTAGAAGAATTGGGCATTCCCAAAGCAAGCTTTTATCGGAAGCTAAGGGAAAATACCTTTTCCATC
>NZ_JBGTHY010000533.1:0-2593 GCF_041745955.1 Pricia sp. | reverse complement strand
ATGGAATTTTTATATGTTCCAAATCCATGGTTTGCGTAAGGTACATGCCGACCCGCATCCCGGCAATTTCTTGGTCAGCGAAGAAAATACCTTGATCGCTATCGACTTCGGCTGTATCAAAGCGGTGCCCGACGAATTCTACGTGCCCTATTTCGAATTGGCGAAAAAGGAGAGTATCGAAAACGACACGATCTTTACCGAAAAGATGTACGAACTGGAAATCTTGACCGCAACCGATTCCCCGGAGGAGCTCAAATTCTTCAAAGTCTTGTTCAAAGAGATGTTGACACTTTTTACATCCCCTTTCAACGAAGAGCACTTCGATTTCGGTGCTGATGATTTTTGGACAAAGATTGCCGACCTGAGCGAACGTTATGCAAAAGACAGCCAGATTCGCAAAATGAACGGCAATCGAGGTTCCAAGCACTTCCTATATATGAACCGTACCTTTTTCGGACTTTATAATCTATTGCACGACCTGAAAGCGAAAGTAGCAGTGAACGATTATAAGAAATATCTCCCTAAATAAGTGATTCCTTTTTATTTGTTTATGGAGCCTTTTCAAGAAGGCCTCCCTCAATTGCTGCCATACTGTCGTCCGGAAACAGTTTAAATAGGGTTCATTGTAATCCATGTCCATCAAATTCACTACTTTAGTTTCTTCCCAAGAATTGAAATGCACACTAATTCAAGAACCACTAGCATGTACAACTCAAAAATTACCGGATTAGGGTATTTTGCGCCCGAAAACGTTGTGACCAACGATGACTTGTCCAAAATGATGGATACCAACGATGCATGGATCCAGGAACGTACCGGAATCAAAGAGCGTCGACACGTTATTAAGGGAGACGACACCACGACTACCATGGGCGTAAAAGCGGCAAAAATCGCCATCGAACGCGCCGGAATCGATAAAGACGATATCGATTTTATCGTTTTTGCGACTTTAAGTCCCGATTATTATTTCCCCGGTCCCGGGGTGCTCGTTCAGCGCGATCTGGGCATCAAGACCGTAGGTGCTCTCGATGTCAGAAATCAATGCTCGGGCTTTATTTATGCCATTTCCGTTGCCGATCAGTATATCAAGAGCGGGATGTACAAAAATGTGTTGGTCATAGGCTCTGAGTTGCATTCCCATGGACTAGATATGACGACCCGGGGGAGGGCCGTTTCCGTTATTTTCGGGGATGGTGCCGGAGCCGCCATTCTGACCCGGGAAGAAGATAATTCTAAAGGAATCTTATCGACCCATCTACACTCTGAAGGACAACATGCCGAAGAGCTTTCACTCATTGCACCGGGCATGGGCAAACGTTGGGTCACGGATATTATTGCCGATGATGACGCCGATGACGAATCGTACTACCCGTATATGAACGGACAGTTCGTTTTTAAAAACGCGGTCGTCCGGTTCAGCGAGGTGATTATGGAAGGCTTGAAGATCAACGATCTGCAACCGACGGATATCGACCTTTTGGTGCCACATCAGGCCAATCTCCGTATTTCGCAGTTCATTCAGAAGAAATTCGGGCTGAGCGATGATCAGGTCTTCAATAATATCATGAAATATGGCAATACCACTGCTGCGTCCATACCCATAGCCTTGACCGAAGCTTGGGAATCGGGCAAAGTAAAAGAAGGGAATTTGGTAGTTCTGGCCGCTTTTGGAAGTGGATTTACTTGGGGCAGTGCTATTATCAGATGGTGAAAATGAAAAAGACACTTGTTCTAGGGGCTTCATTAAAACCAAGCCGGTATAGTAACCTTGCGGTAAATCGCCTATTGAATAATGGGATAAATACGGAAGCCTTTGGTTTACGGACGGGTCAAATAGGAGAGGTAGCTATCAAAAGCGATTTCGGGGATTTTCAGGATATTCATACCGTTACCTTATATATAGGTGCAAAACATCAATCTGAATACATCGACCAAATACTTCGATTAAAGCCGAAACGCCTTATCTTCAATCCTGGGACGGAGAATCCCGAACTGTATGAAATCCTCAAAAAAAATGGGATAGAAGTCGAGGTGGCCTGTACTTTGGTGCTTTTGGCTACGGGACAGTATTGAAAGGTTCAAGCCTGCCCGCACTGGAGGGTTCAACTGCAACTATTTCCGTATCAACAGCAATCCTAAAATCGTCAACGAGCCATTGACCGCAATACTGATAAATCCGAAATTGAAATCGAATTGTAAGGCACTGTATAAACTAAGGGCATAGGTGATTACGGGAGCGGCGATGCAAAGTATCGGAACAAATCTGTCCTTGATTTTTACGGTCGTAAACATCCCGAAGAGAAACAGCCCCAATAACGGTCCGTAGGTATATCCGGCGACATTAAAAATCAGGGAGATCACATCACCGCGGCTTTCCGAAAAGGCCATGATGATGATAAACAGCACTACCGAAAATCCGACCAACACCCAATTTTTATACTTCTTCTTTTCGTTTCCCGTTTTTTTCGAAATATCCAAAAAATCATAGGTAAACGAGGTAGTAAGGGCCGTTAGGGCGGAGTCCACGCTTGAAAACGACGCGGCGATTATCCCCAGTAAAAAACTTATTCCTGCAATGAGTCCCAAATGGTCT
>NZ_JBGTHY010000532.1:0-25912 GCF_041745955.1 Pricia sp. | reverse complement strand
AAAAAGTATTTTAGCCTTGGCACTGGCAACCCTCTTGACTTTCGTGCTGGCAGCCCAAGAACCGACCGTAACCGAACATCTCGGCCATAGCCATTACGCCGAACACGATTCGGTGGCCGGACACAAACTGCTATTCCCTTCCAAGACCCCTGACCGTATCATAGCGAACCTGACCCCTGATCCCGCACATAGTTTTGCGGTCAACTGGCGTACCGAGCAGCAAATATCCCAAGGGGTCGTAGAAATTGCCGTGGCGACCGATGGCCCCGAATTCTTGCTAGGTGACGTACGTAAGATCGATGCGGAGACAGAACTTTTCGAAAACCAAAATAAAAACGAGCCTTTGGTGAAAGCGGCCTATCATTCGGTCGTAGTGTCCGATTTAAAACCACGAACTACCTATGTCTACAGGGTCGGGAACGGTTCGGAAGATACTAACCATTGGAGCGAATGGTTTCAGTTGACCACTGCGGGAACCGATATGGAAGAACCTTTCAGTTTTATCTATTTCGGGGATGCCCAGAACAATGTAAAATCGCTGTGGTCCAGGGTCGTTCGAAGTTCTTATAGGCAATTCCCGGAAGTGGATTTTATGTTGCACGCAGGCGATCTTATCAATGATAGGGATGCCAACCTGGAATGGGGCGAATGGTTCTATGCGGGCAGTTTTATCCACGCCACCGTTCCTAGCATGATGACGCCTGGCAACCACGAGTATCGCGACGGGGTATTGTCCTCATTATGGCGGCCCCAGTTCACGCTGCCCGAAAACGGACCTATCGACGCATTGAAAGAAACCTGCTATGCGCTGGATTATCAAAACATGAAACTGATATCGATCGATGCCGAAGGTTTCGATGAAAGTCCGGAAGCGCGAGAGGCCCAAGTAAAATGGCTGGAGTCCGTATTAAGCGCCAACACCAAAAAATGGACGGCTATCACGATGCACTATCCGATTTTCTCCACCGCCGAGGGCAGGGACAATAAGGAGTTAAGGGAGGCCTTAAAGCCCATTATCGACAAATATAAGGTCGATCTGGTGTTGCAGGGTCATGACCATACCTATGCCAGAGGCTATGTAAAGAACGAGGGCAAGGGCCTTACCGTAGTAAAGGATGCCGGAACAGTATACGCCGTATCGGTAAGCGGGCCGAAAATGTATGAATCGAAAGACCGGGATTGGATGGTTCGAAGAGGTGAGTTTACCCAACTCTTCCAAATAATTACGGTTTCTAAGGATACCCTTACCTATGGTGCGTACACCCCCACAGGAAATCTCTACGACGCCTTTGAAATCATCAAGAAAAACGGTAAAAAGCGGTTGGTCAACAAAGTGCCCAATAGCCCGACCCGGTTAAAAAAGGATTTTGTCAAGGAGTAATACGTGGTGCCGGGCAACCCCCCGATTTATCATAGGCTTTGTCGCTCTCACAGTGCATCGCGCAGTACAAATGGCCAATTCCGTTGCCTTTACGGCTTTATTTTCGGAGGTGTTATACTTCTATCATAAGACCATTTTTATTTCTGCGGATGACATGAAAAACAGGCTTCGACAGTTGTCAAAAAGCGATCTAAAAAAAAATAGGGCACTTTAACTTTAGCTTAACCCTGAATTAGTTAACTTTTTAGGTTAATTTGCCTATGTTTATCGTTAATTTGAAATCACGAACAAATAAGATAGTAGTATTATGGGAAGACCTGCCACAAAACCGACGGAACTTCGCGATGGATATTATATTGAAGTCCGCAATAAAAACCAGAAATCAGGAATCAAGATTGTTAGGGAAACCAAACAGCAATTGATAATGGCCATTGAAGAATATAAAAAGACCAAAGATGTAACCGTTCTAGGAAAATTGAAGAACGGTAAAATGGAACCTATACCTGGGCTCTCAACCTAGGAAAACAGGGAAAGGTCACTACCCTGACTTTACAAAAGTAAAAATAAACCGATAGTCGTTACGACTATCGGTTTATTTTTTTATAGTATCGTATTTCCCTCATTAAATTCTGCAAAACACACTACATTTGGTAGGATAATCGACAAAGTATGAACTTAAAGGATGGCGTAAAGACCGCCGAGAACAAGGTATCGTCGGAGGCCAAGAAATTGGGCGAACTTGTGAGGGACGCAAGCAAGTCCTTGGTGGATCGGTTAGAATCGTATGAGGATATTATCAACCTTGAAGTCGGCGATACGGGATTGCAGCGGGCAAAAACTTTGGAGCGGGAGTTCGATATACGCCAGCTGTTCGTAAAATATGAGGGCGACAACCCGACCGGTACCCAAAAGGACCGAATCGCCTTCGCCCAGATATACGATGCCCTAAGGCGCGAATTCGATGCTGTGGTCTTGGCGACCTGTGGAAATTATGGGGTTGCCATGGCCTTAGCGGCGAATTTGGCGGGCATACGCTGCAAGATCTATATTCCCGAAAGCTATCATACCGAACGCATTTCGGAGATGGTAGGTTTGCAGGCCGAAATTATCAGGCTGCCCGGCAGTTATGAAGACGTAGTGAAGCAGAGCAGTGAACTGGCCAAGGAAAACGGATGGTACGATGCCAACCCCGGGGGCGCCAACACGCCATTACAGATTTCTGCCTACTCACAGATTGCCGTCGAGATCTTCGAGGAACTGGGCGATGCGCCCGAATACTGCGCCGTACCGGTATCGAACGGCACTTTGTTCGCGGGCATCTATCGCGGTTTCGTAAGTTTGTACAAAAGGGGAAAAACCTCGCGCATCCCCAAAATGATTGCGGCCTCGTCGAGCCGGAAAAATCCTATCGTTCAATCGTTTCTTCAAGGTTTGGATCATTGTAGGGATTTGGACCCAGAGGCGATAAAGGAAACCAAATACAACGAGCCCCTGATCAATTGGCACAGTTTCGACGGGGAGGAAGCCCTGTATGCGTTGCGGGAATCCAATGGACAGGCGTTCAACATCAGCGATAAAAAGTTACGGGAAATGACCTCTCTCTTGGCGAAAAAGGAAGGCTTTCGAATACTACCGGCAGCAACGGCCGGACTGATAGCATTGTTGGAACTGGATGAAAAAATGAATTTCGAACCGGGCCGCTTTGTAGTGGTCTTGACGGCGAAAAATTAGGATAAAGCACAATCGATTAAAATAAACGGACATTTAACATGAAAAAAGCAATTGATGGAAAGGCGCTGGTATATTGCGAAGGTGCCTTTAATACCCCTAACGGAAAAACGGCCCACGGGCTTGTGCGTTTCACCGAACGCTACGAAATTGTAGGCGTTCTCGATAGCAAATATGCGGGACAGGATGCGGGAAAAGTCCTGGATGGAAAGCCTAACGGAATATTAATTTTTGAAGATCTGGATTCCGCCATCGAAAAGCTTACGGCTAGCGACAATTCCCCCAAAAGCTTGGTAATCGGCCTTGCCCCTGACGGCGGACGATTGCCGAACGCGGCCAAATCCGTCATTAAAAAAGCCTTGGAAATGGGCTGGAACGTCGATAGCGGCCTGCACGATTTCTTGACCAACGATGCGGTGCTGAACCAGATTGCCGCAGAGAACAACTGCCGCATCCGGGATGTTCGGAAGACACCCGACCGCGATAAGCTCCATTTTTTCACCGGGGAAATCGAAAAGGTCAATTGCCTAAAGCTGGCCGTACTTGGTACGGACTCCGCTTTGGGAAAACGTACTACCGCTTGGCTATTGGTACACGGATTCCAAAAAGCCGGGTTAAAAGCGGAAATGATCGGCACCGGCCAGACCGCTTGGATGCACGGCGCCAAATACAGTATGGTGATGGACAGCTGCATCAACGACTTCGTCTCGGGCGAGATCGAACATGCCGTTGTAAGTGCCTATACGAACGAGCAACCCGATGTCATCGTCATTGAGGGGCAGGGCAGTTTAATGAATCCCGCCTATCCCGGGGGGTTCGAGATCCTCGCGGCGGGCCGACCTGATTATGTAATCTTACAGCACGCCCCGAAAAGGCTGGAATATGATGGATTCCCCGGCTATAAAATGCATTCCTTGAAAGAACAGATCAACGCCATCGAGGTTATTTCCGGTAAAAAAGTAATCGCCATTACCGTAAACCATGAAGATATGGCCGACGATGAAATTTTGGAGGCCTGCAAACAGATTACCCTGGAAACAAAACTGCCGGCATTCGACGTCCTCAAATATGGCGTAGACGGGTTGATTGAAATTTTGAAGGAGCAATTATGAAAATCACCAAAGTATCCTATGAACGTCTTGACCTAAAACTTTCCGAACCCTACAGTATTGCCTACGAAACGATAGGCAAAACCACCAATTTTATAGTTAAGGTAGAGACCGATAGCTTTTTGGTCGGTTATGGCTGTGGCGCACCCGATAAAACGGTTACCGGAGAAAATCCTGCAGAAGTTGAAGAGGCGATCAAAAATGTCATCTCTTCCTATTTGATCGGAAAAGACCCTTTTACCTATGCCCTTGTACTAAAGGAACTGAAAATTATTCTCGGTAGAAAGTCATCATCGTTGGCCATGGTAGATATGGCCCTGTACGACCTGATATCAAAAAAGGCCGATGTGCCCCTGTATAAGTTTTTAGGAGGATATCGAACCAGCATTGCCACGAGTATTACCATCGGAATTCTTCCTGTCAATGAAACTTTGCGGCAGGCCGATGAATTTGTGCGGCAAGGATTTTCGATTTTAAAGGTAAAAGGAGGTCTCAGCCTGCTCGAGGACATCGAAAAAATGACCCGGCTCCATGAAAGACATCCCCAAGTGCGCCTTCGTTTTGACGGTAACCAAGGCTATTCGGTCATCGATTCCGTAACTTTCGTGAAAGCCACGGCCCATGTCGGCATCGAAATTTTCGAGCAGCCTACAAAACTGGAAAAGGAAGAGCGCCTAAGGCAGGTGACCGATCAGGTCGATATTCCCGTAATGGCCGATGAAAGTATCAAAACGCTCAGGGATGTATTTCGCCTGGCGCAGAACGAACGCATCGATATGGTCAATATCAAATTGATGAAGGTCGGGGGAATTCTAGAGGGCATGCACATCAATTCCGTAGCCAAGGCCGCCGGTCTTGAAAGCATGATCGGCTGTAACGACGAATGTGCCTTGGGAATTGCGGCAGGTCTCCATTTCGCCCTCTCGCGCCCCAACATTCATTTCGCCGACCTCGACGGGCACTTAGATGTGGTCGATGATCCTTTTAAAGGTATTTTCCGGTTGGAAAAAGGCGTATTGTATCCGACTGGGGCGTCCGGGTTAGGGGAGGTTAAAATGAATTGAAAGCCAGATGATCAAATTATCCCAATGCCGACCGCAATCCCAACGGCCAACTTCTTACTTTCCACCACTTTCCTTGATAGAAACATCCCTTCGAAACGGAATAAACAGCGGATCGACATCTTCGGTTTCGCCGATTACGGTAGCTATTTCCCTTTTAAGATAGTTCAGGTGCGCAATGGTCAAGCGATCGGTCATAACAGGTAGGGTGCGCTTGATTTTCCCTTGTAGGGTCAAGAGATTATCCAGGGCCAACGAGCGTACATCGGTGTTAACGGTGTAGCCTTCCGAAAGTTTGGCCAAGATGCCTTCGACCATACCATCCGCCTCGTCGGGCTTGTACAGGGTAATGAGGTTCGATACATATGATTTTTGGAGTTTTCTGCGATAGGCATTGGTCTGATAAAACACGTTCATGTCGCCCCAGACGACTTGGGCAAGGTCGTCCATATAAGCTTCGGGGGTATATGGGTCTTCATCCTCATAGCGCTCGGCGATAAAGGTCATACGGCTCAGTCGGCTGCCCCCGAGCAGGTTCAGCATGACACTTTCCATCGTTTTGGTGACCGCTTCCTTGGATTGTGGGGATTGAATGGCGTTCAGGATATCGTTGCGCAACAACCATTTGGGCTCTTTGAATATATAGTCGTTAAGGAAAACGAGCGCCTGTTTTTGCGTCATTTGATCCACGGGGCGATATACTTGACCTTCCTCGCCCATGGTCTTGGGGGTAACATAAATACCTCCGATATTCTGTGCCACGTGAAAGACGTAGTCTTTGTATTGATCGACGAGGTCTTTATATACCTGGTCTAGATTGGCATAATCGTCACTATTGTTTTCCTTCGTCCATTTTTTTAGGAAAGGGGCTATGCGCTGTAGATTGAGAATACCGTACATGCTGGCCTGCATGGCGTCGTCGCCTAGATCCTCGGTCTGCGAGCGGGGATCAAAATCACGGCCCTCACCGCCGAACCAAAGTCTTGGGTTGTTCGAAACACTATCCACGACCATTTGGCTCAGCAGTTCTTTTTCTTCGGACAGACTTACTTCTTTTGGAAAACGGGAATAGCCCCATTGAATGGCCCATTTATCATAATCGCCGATACGCGGCATCAAGTCTTCGGTAGGAATGCTGTCTTCGGGCTGTGCGACGTAGTTGAAACGCGCATAATCCATAATAGAACTGGTGTGCCCATTCTTTTTAAGCCAAACGGGGTTCCGTAGATTTTCTACCGGGGTGGCCGAACTGGCGCCCATGTTGTGGCGTAGCCCCAAGGTGTGTCCGACCTCATGTGAGGCGACAAAACGGATCAGATTGCCCATTAGTCCGGTCTCGAATTCCATTTTCTGGGCACGTTCGTCGACGGCACCTGCCTGCACCATGTACCAACTGTGCAATAGGCTCATCAGGTTGTGGTACCAGCCGATATGGCTTTCCAATATCTCACCGCTTCGGGGATCTACGATGTTCGGCCCATAGGCGTTTTTAGAAGGGGAGGCAAAATACCGCAATACCGAAAAACGCGAATCTTCCAAACTCATCTTAGGGTCGTTTTCCGGCCATTCCACACCGATAATGGCATTTTTGAAACCGGCCTGTTCAAAGGCGACGCGCCAGTCGTTGATGCCTTGAATGAGATACGGCCGCCATTTTTTAGGGGTTGCCGGATCGATATAATATACGATCGGCTTTTTGGGTTCTACCAATTCGCCACGTTGCCATTTTAGGGAGTCTTCGGGCTTGGGTTCCAAACGCCATCTGTGGATGTACGTATTGCGGTCCACTTTTTGCTGGTCGTCGCCATACTCCAGATATGAACTGGCGAAATAGCCCACCCGGGCATCATACAATCTTTTTTGCATGGGTTTTTCAGGAAGCAGAATGAAGGAATTGTTGATTTCCAAGGTAACTACACCGGCTAAAATGGCCGCGGGAAGTTCTTTACGCTTGTCAGATCCGGCTTTGGCCTTGTAGGTCTTTACCGTCTTGATTTCCGTGTTCATCGGAAATGAATGGATAGCCTTGATATACGACTTGTTTTTCTCCAAAGACATCAGTTTATAGTCGTCTTTATGATCGTTGCCCAAGGCCAGCAAAGGATTTTCCCCATTTATAAAATCGGTAACATCGATAACAGAGGAAGTCTTATCATCATTGTTCGCCTTGATATCGAAAGCCTCTAAAATTGGAGTAATATTGGCGTTGTTTACGGCTTTTGATATGGCGTCATCCTCATTGGCGGCACTGACCAAAGTAGCGATCCGCAGAAAGATGTTCTCGGTCGGCCCTTTCTCAAAAATTATGGTATTTTCCGAAATTTTTTCCCCGCCGTAATTGCTTGCGCCCGAAGGCGTTTTTATAAACCGGGTCACTACCAGCATTTCGCGGTTCAGCAGACTGTCGGGTATCTCAAAATAAAACTTGTCCCCAACCTTGTGCACGTCGAACAGGCCTTTTTGGGTAACCGCCTTCTCGTTAATCAGCTTATCATACGTCTTTGAGCTGCCGAGCGCAAGGCCGTCGACGTTGTCCTTATTGTCCGATTTGCCAGCAATGCCCAAGACGCTGCAAGAGCTTGCCAACAGAAGTATTCCTAAATATGTGAAAAACTGCTTCATATAAGTAGCGAACGTTTCAATTGTTTATTTAGTATGGATTTGGTCGGATAAACCGTGTATTTAACAGAATATCGCACAAGTAACGGTCGATTATGGCGGTATTTGTTTGATGACGCCGGTAATGTAACGTTCAGGACAACTAACGTCAAGAGCAATATACAATTCTAGATAATGGGAATCAATAGAAAAAGAACAAAAACCCTAAAATTTCACCTTCTATTAAGAATCATTGTCCATTTTTGGTCAATTCAAAATCCCCTTTTAACATAGTTATCACATTGATAAGCGAGCGAATAGTGTGGTAATTGACTTTCCAGACCTGCGCCTTCGCCGCTTTTTTGGCTTCGGCGTCGGTATCGAGACCTTCGGGGTACCATCCGCCATGTTCGTGGTCGATAAGATAGCTGTCAATATACTGCCATTGTTTTTCAAAAAGTGTTTCGTAGTGTTTTTCTTCGGGATGCAATTGCGCCATAAGCAATAGGGAGTTCAGTGCCTCAGCTTCGGCCCACCAGACTTTTGCCCGGTTTTCGATGCTACGTTTACCGGATGGATCCCAGTAATAACCCCCATCGTAAAAACCTCCGTTTTGTTCGTCCCAGCCCCATTCCAGGGCGTGGTCGACCATTTTTTTCGCCTTTTGGGCGGTAAGGCTATCGTTTTTTCTTCCCAGAATATGGGAGGCTTCGAGCATCAGAAAAGCGGTCTCCACGTCATGGCCGAAGGAAACATGGTCCAAATAAAAATGTTCTTTCCGATAGGTTTCCGAAGAATCCCGAAGGGATACGGGCGTCCAATCCCTTTCCAAATGCAGGGTCAGATATCCCTTATCTGTGATAATGGTATCACGAATCAAGAGCAGTATTTCTTCCAACCGCTTTTTCAAGAGCGAATCGGGCCAAACACCGTACAATGCGGTAAAGCTTTCCAAAAGATGGATGGAGGAGTTCTGGTCTTTCCAGTCCTTTCGTATAAAATTATCGTAGTTTTTGTCGTTTTCGGTTATGTCGAGCATCCAGGAGCCGTCCTGTTGCAGTACGTCGAAATAGCCGCCGTATACGGAATCGTGGGCGTGTTCCTCCAGCCAATAAAACGTTTTTTTGGCGAGATCAAGGGCGTATGTATCCTTCGAAACCTGATAATATTTGGCGAGACCGTAGATGGCGAAGGAATTGGCATACGTACTTTTTCCCGTGGATAATACCTCTAATGAATCCCCGTCAATACCTAGCAGGGTATGGAAACCGCCATTTTCGCTGTCCCACATTTCATCCCTCAAGAACCGATAGCCGTGCGCCGCGATTTCCTGGTATGTACCATCCTTAGAATACAAAGCCAGTTCGGAAGCCGTCCATATATGCCGGGCCTGACTGACGAGCATTTTATCCTGGTCACCTTTTTTATCCCATTTATAATCAAAATCCGACCAAAATCCCCCGTTGATCGTGTCGATAGTTTTGGGATACCAGACGCTGACCAGCTCCTCTAAAGAAGCCTCGATTTGGGGGAGAAGCTGTTCTGAGGATATATTCGGATTCTCTTGCTGTTTACAGGAGACCATAACCAACAAGAAAACCAGTGGTAGAAACGGACACAATTTCGGGATTTTCGATAGTCGCTCCATTAAGGATGCTTATATTTGCTTCTTGTTTAACACCTCATAAGGGCTTGGGGTCTAGAAACGTAAATCAAAAGCCTAAAGCTACTTAAAATTTCAATAGGATACATCGTATCGAAAACCAACGTTCTCAAAGTTTAATCATCGTATCATAATCATTACCGCCCCCAATGCCGTCAGCACCAAGATCATTTTCCGATAGAAATCGTCTTTGATGATTTTGATCAAGCGTACACCGACCAGCATTCCTAAAAGAATACCCGGCACCAGTTTTAAATTGAAGAGCAGGGTGTCGGCATTGATGGTTTCCCAAACAAAAATATGAAAGGGCAGTTTGATGAGGTTGATTATCAAGAAAAGCCAGGCCGCCGTGCCGATGAACTCGTTTTTTTTCACCCGCATGGCCAAGAAATACAGGTTGCTGAACGGTCCGCCCAAGTTGCCGATCATAGTAGTAATACCGGCAAGTGTACCAACGAGCCCCGCAAAGGCCCAATGGGTGGGTACGGAGGTCGATTTCCGGCGGTCCCACCAGTACATCATGGCGACGCTTACCAGAATGATGGCGGCCATATAGATTTTGAAAACACCTTCATCAAGATCGTTCCCTAAATAGACCCCCAACAGAATACCTACTATGACCCAAGGTAAAAAACGGACGATATACCACCAATTGGCATGACGATTATAATAGACCACGGCGATAAGATCGCCCACGATCAACAGAGGGACGACGATACCGGTCGATGCCTTGGCCTCGAATGCCAGTGCCATCAGGGTCACATTGACGATGGCGATACCCTTGATTCCGGCTTTTGAGAGACCGACGATAAAGGCTGCCGTGATGGCAAATGCCCATGCGGTGATAGAAATATCGAAAGTTTCGGCTAAAAACAATAATGAGGATTAACAGTTGGAAGGCAAAAGTATCCTAAAAAATAATATCTTTAGAAATTGTTAAACAGTAAAAACAATCCTGAGTGTAATTCTGCCACTGGCGGATTCAAGGTTTACTTCAGTTTTTGTTTTGAACCTTAATTTTTCTCAACCACAAACTACGATCAACCAAATGGAATTATCTACACTCGATTACAGTTTTATCATCGTATTCTTTTCTATAGTCCTAGGAATCGGAATTTATGTGTCGAAAAAATCGGGAAAGGATTCAACGGAGTTCTTTCTTTCTGGGCGAAATATGCCTTGGTGGTTGTTGGGCATCTCAATGGTAGCCACTACCTTCTCGACCGACACGCCGAATTTGGTCACGGATATCGTTCGTACCCACGGAGTTTCGGGCAACTGGGTCTGGTGGGCTTTTTTGTTAACGGGACTTTTGACCGTTTTCATTTATGCCAAACTGTGGCGTAGATCGAATGTCAACACCGATCTTGAATTTTATGAAATGCGTTATGGCGGGAAGGTTGCGAGTTTTTTAAGAAAATTTAGAGCAGTTTATCTAGGCGCCTTGTTAAACATCATCACCATGGCCTCGGTAACTTTGGCGGCAATTAAAATTGGCGGTATCATGTTGGGTCTTGAACCTTGGGTAACAGTTGTAAGTGCAGGTTTGATAACCGTAACATTTAGTGCTTTGGGAGGCTTTAAGGGTGTGGTTTATACCGATTTTCTGCTATTCTTCGTGGCTATGTCCGGTGCGATAGGTGCGGCGTATTATTTGGTAAATATTCCAGAAGTTGGCGGTATTGAAGCATTAATGGCTAACGACGTTGTAGCATCTAAGTTGGATATTCTTCCTGATTTTAGTGACAGGAAGTCGTTGATCATGCTTTTTATTATTCCGTTGGCGGTGCAATGGTGGAGTTCTTGGTATCCGGGTTCCGAGCCAGGTGGCGGAGGGTATATCGCACAGCGGATGCTGGCCTCAAAAAATGAGAACCACGCCATTGGAGCCACATTCTTCTACAATATTATGCATTATGCATTACGTCCATGGCCGTGGATTTTGGTCGCTTTGGCGTCATTGGTCGTCTATCCCGATATTGCCAGTATTCAAGAGGCATTTCCCAATATGGCAGAAAGTAAATTAGGTCATGACTTGGCCTACTCCGCCATGTTGACCAAATTGCCCAGTGGTTTATTGGGGGTGGTATTGGCTTCGTTGATAGCAGCCTACATGAGTACGATATCTACCCAATTGAATTGGGGATCATCTTATATCGTGTTTGATTTTTACAAACAACAAATTAATCCGAACGCCTCGGAAAAGCAACTTGTGTTGGTAGGAAGAATTTCGACTGCGGCCCTAATGATTTTAAGTGCCATTTTAGCCCTAGCTCTGGAAAATGCTTTGCAGATATTCGAAATTTTGCTGATTTTCGGGGCGGGTACAGGGCTATTATTTCTTTTACGCTGGTTTTGGTGGCGTATTAATGCTTGGAGCGAGATAGCGGCAATGTTTGGATCCCTAATAGTAACATTTTTACTTAAACTAACTCCTTTTGGAGAATTTCTGTTCAATGCAGAAACAGGATTTTTTCCGGATTGGTATGAATATCCATTCGTAGTTTTAGTGGTAACAATTATTTGGATGTCGGTTATGTTTCTAACGCAACCAGAATCTAAAGAAACACTTAGATCTTTCTATAAAAGAATACAACCCGGCGGCCCCGGCTGGTCAAAAGTGGTGAACGAAGCAAAAGCGGATGGCGAAGTCATCGTCAAGGACGAAAAATGGAGCGTCCCTCAAGGTATCACCGCCATGTTATTGGGCTGTGTACTGATCTATTCCATCATGTTCGCAACAGGGTATTGGATTTATGGTCGTACCACACCTGCGCTCATATTGACAGGTGTAGCCATTGTCTCGGCATTCTTGCTGATCAAGGCGTGGAACAGAATGAAAGAGGATATATTATGAAAGACCGCATCCTCTCCGTAGACATCTTCCGGGGCATGACCATCGTGCTGATGATATTGGTCAATACGCCCGGTACTTGGGCCGCGGTATTCCCGCCGTTCAGGCATGCGGAGTGGCACGGGTATACGCCCACGGATCTCGTATTCCCGTTCTTTTTGTTTATTGTGGGCACTTCGATCGCCTTCGCTTATAAGAATAAAACGGTCGATGCCGGCACCTATAAAAAAATAATCATCCGAACTTTAAAACTGATCGGACTGGGCCTCTTTCTCGGTGCCTTTACGCTAACTTTTCCTTTTATAAAGGATTTTGCCGACATTCGATTTCCGGGCGTGCTTCAAAGAATCGGGGTGGTGTTCTTTTTTGCGTCCATCCTCTTTATCAACTGTAATTGGAAGACCTTGATCGGAATTTCGGTAATTTTATTACTAGGATATTGGATTTTAATGGGATTTGTTCCCGTAAACGGAATGGAATCCACTTTCGACCGCGCCCCGAACAATTTGGCCAACTATTTGGATGTTCAGGTATTCGGCACCCATAACTACAAAGAAGATTACGACCCCGAAGGTTTGCTCAGTACCATTCCATCTATCGTTAGCGCGTTACTGGGAATTTTTACGGGATTGATCTTGACCTCGAAACAGCCCAAAAAAGCGACCATTCTCATGGGTCTGGGAGGTTCGTTATTGATTCTTGGATACATTTGGGATGTGGTCTTCCCCATCAACAAAGCCTTGTGGACGAGCAGTTTTGTGCTCGTCACCGCCGGATGGGCCAATCTCGTTTTGGCACTCATTTACTACCTGACCGATGTAAAGGAAATACCGTTCGGAAGCATTTTCCGCTATGCCGGGGCCAATGCCATTATACTCTATTTTCTATCCAGTTTTATATCGAAAATAATGGGCATGATCAAGGTCGATGGCGACAACTCCCTGCACGGCTGGCTTTTCGACACGGTTTATGTGCACGATTTTATGTCGCTTCAGCTCTCTTCTTTGCTATATGCGCTTACCGTGGTTGCGTTTTACTGTGGACTGGCCTATGTGCTGTACAAGCGGAAGATTTTTATCAAAGTATAGCCAGTCCCAATTTGAATCCATGAAAAAATACGACGTAATCGTTGTCGGCGCGGGCAGTGCCGGGCTGGGAAGTTCGGGTGTCGCTAATGTCCTCGGATTAAAAACGCTGCTCATAGAAAAAGATGCCGATAACTTCGGAGGCGATTGCACTAACTTCGGATGTGTGCCGAGCAAGGCCCTGATCCATATTGCCAAGCAGTTCCACCAAGCGAAATCCGCCGAACGATTCGGACTCAAAACCACCGGCAAGGCCGATATGGGAAGTATTTTGGATCACATCCACCAAATGCAAACCTTTATCAAACAGACAGAGGATGCCGAGGCTTTACGCAAAAAAGGCATCGACGTGGTTATTGGGAAGGCCGTTTTTGATTCAAGGAATACCATAAAGGTGAACGACGAGACCTACACCGCGCGCATCATTCTACTCTGCACGGGTTCCTCGCCCAGAAAGCTTGATATCGAGGGGATGGATTCCATACAGGTCTACACCAACGAAACCATCTTCTTTGACTGTCGTGAACTGCCGGAAAATTTCGTTGTCATCGGTGGCGGCCCCATCGGTTGCGAACTGGGGCAGGCATTTTCCCGATTAGGGTCAAAAGTGACGATTGTAAATCGGGGAGACCGATTGCTTACTAAAGAACCCGAAATAGTTTCCGATATTTTGGAAACACGTTTTACGGAAGAGGGCATCCAAATCTTGAACAATGCCGAGGTTGAGTCTTTTAAGGATGGAAAAGCCCGTATCGCATCCAAAGAAAACGAAATTCTTGAAATACCTTGTGCCGCGGTCTTGCTTTCCGTTGGAAGATCGGTCAACACAAAAGGGATGAATTTCGATGCTGCGGGAATCGAACTGACCGAAAATGGAAACATAAATGTCAACGAATATCTGCAAAGCACGAACAAAAGGGTTTATGTCATCGGTGATGCCGCTGGAAGCTATATGTTCTCGCACGGCGCCGAAAAAATGGTGCGGCAGCTCTGGCGGAATCTGCTGATACCAATTTTCAAGAAGAAAAATACTTGGAACGACCTCAGTTGGGTCACCTTTACCGATCCCCAAGTGGCCCATTTCGGACTTACGGAAGAAAAGCTTGAAGAACAGGGCATCGGATACATCCGCCAAGACCAAGGTTTCGGGCATGACGATAGGGCCATCGTAGAGGAGTACACCTATGGGCGAATGTCTTTTTGGCTCGACGATAGTAGTAGTGTAGGCGGCAAAAAAATCCTTTCCGGTAGTATGATCGCGCCCCATGCCGGTGAGCTGGTCCAAGAATTGGAATTGGCCAAACATGCCGGCATTCCCATAAGCGTATTGAACGACCGGATATATCCATATCCTGTTGCCGCACGTATCAACCAAAAAACGATACGAGGGGTCATGGAAAAAACAAGAAAACCTTGGAAGCTGAAACTGGCGCGGATGGCGTTTCGGTGGTTACATTGAGGATCGATGTAAACCGCCCTGGGCGGAGGTCAGCAGCGGTTTCCCGAATGCCCACATAACGAATTTAGGAAAAATGTCGGCCCAGGTAGGCAAGTCATGTTTTCCTCCCAAAACTTCTTCATAGACTATAGCTCCGGGATATGGGTAGCCCTTGGCCCGGAGTTCCTTGATAACATCCAAGGTATCGTCAATCGAATCAATGACCCCATTGTTGTTCCGGTCGGCTTTCTCGTCCTCGGTACCCGTTTGCAACCAGAATTTCAGATGTGGCGCACCTTTGCCGTTTTTGATGACATCGAGCAGGATGCGGCTTCGGTCGGCAACATCCTTTTTTACATAGGCTTTTTTGCGCCACCAGAACGAGCCGCTGAAAACACCTATTTTGCCGAAGAGGTCAGAATGCCGATAGGCGATATCGAAGGCGGACAATCCCCCTAAAGACATACCGCAGTACACCCAGTCCTTTTTATCCGAAGAAACCTTGAACTCCTTTATTAAAAAGGGCATAAACTCTTCGATAACGAATTTGGAATACTCGAGGGCCCTGCCGCCGCGTCCCTTAAAATCGGCCGTTGTGGCGGTGCCGTATTCGCGAATACGGTTTTCGTTGCATTCCAGGCCTATATATACGAACGGGCGCACCGCCTTCGAGGCATAGGCTTCCGAAAAGGTTTTCTCGAGCTTCATGGCCGTAAAATCCTGTCCGTCGTTCATTAAAAGCACGGGAAATCTATGGGTCGCGGCCCAATAATCCGCAGGCGCCATAAAACGGAAGGTCACGATACGGTCTAAGTATTTTGAAAAGAAACGGCCTTTTGCGCCGATAAAGTCAAATTGAAATCGCATAAAAATGGGTAAGGGGCTGCAAGTATAACGAATCCGCAAAGTATTCGTGTACCGTCTTGGTTAATTATTTACTTTTGCCGGCTTAATTCCTTGGAGGATAGCATATTTAGTTTATATTTATGACATGGCGAAAATCGAGCATATACCCTATTATTCGAACACCCTGGGGCGCAACATCAACGTTGAAGTGACCGGGCATTGGGGGCATCCGATAGTGATGTTTCCTTCTTCTGGCGGGCAATATACCCAAAACACCGATTTCGGGCTTACGGGGGCGGTGATGCAGTTTGTCGAAGCGGGGCGTATCAAGCTTTACAATGTGGAAACTTTGGATATGCTTTCATTCTATCACAACCATATGATCACCGAAGAAAAAATCCATAATTATGAATTGTACATGCAATTTTTGCGGAACGAAATGATTCCGTATATTCAGGGCGAATGCAATACCCACCGTGTTGCAGTTGCGGGGGTAAGTTTCGGCGGCTTTCACGCGGCCAATACCGCCTTTCGTTTTCCGGACCTGGTTTCACATTTGATCGCCATGAGCGGGGCCTTTAATATTAGGGGTATGGCGCAGCTTTCAGACGACATGCGTATTTATTACAACTGTCCCGATGAATTTATGCAGCATGAAGAGGGATGGAAATACGACCACATGCAGATAGTATTGGGTACGTCGGATTGGGATATCTGTAGGGACAAAAATTTGCACATGTCCGGTATTTTGAACGCCAAGGGCATCGACCACTGGTACGACGAAAAAAAATGGACGCCGCACGACTGGCCGCTTTGGAAAATGATGTTTCCGGAGTATATTGATAGGTTTTTTTGAGTGGACTCAATATTTAACCTTAAACCAATTTATCTAAAACGATTAAAATAACATAAAGATTCCCGCCAGAGCTTGTGCTGAGCGCAGTCGAAGCGCGGGAATGACAAATACAAATTAAATATTATGGCAAAAAAAGTAGGTATTATTTTCGGTCAGGAAGACACATTTCCCTGGGCATTTATTGACAAAGTGAACGAATTGGGTAATGGCAAAGTAGTTGCCGAGCCTGTTCAGATCGATAAGGTACAACAGGGTATCGATTACGGGTACCATGTAATCCTCGACCGGATGTCGCAAGGCGTTCCTTTTTACCGTTCGTATGTAAAAAATGCGGCCCTCATGGGTACGGCGGTTATCAACAATCCGTTTTGGTTCAGTGCCGACGAGAAATTTTTTAACAATTGTCTGGCCATGGAACTTGGTGTTCCCGTACCGAAGACCGTGTTATTGCCTTCAAATGCAAGGCCTGACGACACAAGCGAAAAATCGTTTCGAAACTTGGTGGGTCCGTTGGACTGGGATTATATCTTTAATTATATCGGATTTCCCGCATACATGAAACCCTTTGATGGCGGTGGATGGAAAGACGTATATAAGGTAGAAAATGCAGATGCGCTCTTCGCAAGCCATGCCCAAACCGGCCAATTGGTCATGATGCTACAGGAAGAAATCATTTTTGACGATTACTTCCGCGTATATTGTCTTGGTCAAAAATACGTACACATTATGCCTTATGACCCTAGAAAACCGTTTCATGAGCGATACGTGAGTGAAATCAAGGCCACGGGCGAGGAACGGAAGAAACTTTTGAAAACCATACACGACTATACCCTAAAACTCAATAAGGCGCTCGGCTATGATTTTAACACCGTAGAATTTGCAGTTAGGGACGGAATACCGTACGCCATCGATTTCTGCAACCCCGCTCCCGATGCGGATCTACATTCCGTCGGACAAGAGAATTTTGACTGGATCGTTGAGCATTCCGCCAAATATGCGATTGAAAAGGCAAATGCCCACAAGGCGAAACAGAACAACACCTCTTGGGGCGGTTTTGTCAAGAATTCGATTGCGCCCGAAGCCCCGAAAAGAGGCAAGGTCAATCTGAAAACTGCCGACGAGGTTAAAAAATCCAGTGCTGCGAAGAAAAAGGCGGCTGTCACCAAGAAAAAAGCGGAATCCGATAAAAAAATGGCACCGGTCAAAGAAGCTCCCGTCAAAGCGAAAACGCCGGCAAAGTCAAAAGTTACTGCGAAAGCGAAGGCTCCGGCCAAAGCCAAATCACCGGCCCCTGCCAAGGTGGAGGCAATGGCCAAGGCAAAAGCCCCTGCAAAGGGCAATACCCCTAAAAGACCAAAACCCGGTGCGACCAAGAAATCACCGGCGAAGGCATCTCCTAAAAAGAGCAAATAAGCAATCCGATAAACTAAACCACCATCATGCATACATTCACGCTGGGAGTAGAGGAAGAATTTCAGGTTTTGGACAGCGATACGTTCAAGCTACGTTCACAGATGTCGAAAATCATCGATGGAGGTAAGGTATTGCTGCAAGAACGTATCAAGGAGGAAATGCACCAGTCGATGATCGAAATGGGAACCAATGTGTGCGAGAACATACATCAGGTGAGGGACGAGGTTTCGTATCTTAGGCAACAAATAATCAAACTTGCCGATGATGAAGGTCTCAAAGTGGCCGCTTCGGGTACGCACCCTAGCTCATTTTGGCACGAACAACTGATTACCTCAAAACCCCGGTACGACGAAATCGTTGAAGAAATGAAAGACGTTGCCCGCGGCAACCTGATTTTCGGAATGCACGTACACGTTGCCATTCCCAGTCGTGATGAGGGCCTTGAGATAATGAATGTAGCCCGGTATTTTTTACCGCATCTCTACGCCCTTTCTACGAACAGTCCGTTTTGGGAGGGGCGTGAAACCGGCTTCAAGTCTTTCCGGAGCAAGGTGTTCGATAAGTTTCCCAGAACGGGTATTCCCCCATTTTTTAGCAGTGTGGCCGAATATGACAAGTTCGTAGAGATTCTGGTGCGTACGAAATGTCTCGACAATGCGAAGAAAATTTGGTGGGACATTCGCTTGCACCCATTCTATCCAACTATAGAGTTCCGGATCTGTGACGTTGTAATGACCGTCGATGAGGTGACCTGTATCGCCGCATTGATGCAGTGTATCGTGGCCAAGCTGTACAAACTGCACAAAAAGAACCAGACATTTAAAAACTATCGCCGCCTGCTCTTGAACGAGAACAAGTGGCGTGCCGCAAGATGGGGAGTGGAAGCCAAATTGATAGATTTCGGTAAAGAAGAGGAAGTACCCTTTGCCCAGTTGATGAACGAGCTGTTAGAATTTATCGATGACGTAGTAGATGATCTCGGATGCCGTAGCGAAGTGAACTACGTGTACCAAATACTGGAGCAGGGATCTGGCGCCGATAGACAACTCAAAGTGTTCGAAGAAACCGGCGATTTGTGCGAAGTAGCTAAATACGTTGTGCAGCAGACGAGGAAGGGGCTTTAAGATTCCAGCTTGAACACAAGATGTTTTCTATAATAACTTGCGCTGCCCGGGCGGCGGGGCAAGCTCGCAATGACGATTAATAAGAAAAATGGGTACCAAACAAAGAATTGCCATATTAGATCTGAACGCTGGTGAGCCCAATGAGGGCATGCGGTGTCTAAAAATGCTGGCAGTCCAGTTTTTGGCACAAGAAGGTAGGGAAGGCCATTACGAAGTTTTCGAAGTAAGAATTAACGGTGAAATCCCACTTTTGGAGGATTTTGATATTTACCTATCCTCCGGTGGGCCGGGGTCACCCATGGTCACGGAAGCAGCATGGGAGTACAAATATTTTGGCTTTTTGGATGCCCTGCTGTTGCACAATCTGTCAAAGCCCGATAAAAAACATCTTTTTTTAATTTGTCATTCCTTTCAGCTAGCCTGTGTGCATTGGGATCTCGCCAAGGTCACCAAGCGCCGCTCTACCTCCTTTGGAATTTATCCTATCTTTAAGACCAATAGCGGGGAGCATGAAATCTTACTTGAAGGGCTGGCCAATCCCTTTTACGCCGTTGATTCGAGAGATTATCAAGTCGTCGGCCCCTCGGAATGGAAACTCGATACCTTGGAAGGGAAAGTGTTATGTAGGGAAAAAGTACGCTCCCATGTGCCTTTGGAGAGAGCTGTTATGGCCATTCGGTTCAGTAGGGAAATATTTGGAGTGCAATTTCACCCCGAGGCAGATTCCGAAGGAATGCTGCGCCACTTTAAGAAGGAGGAAAAACGGAACGCCATCATTAAAAAACACGGCAAACGAAAATACCTCAATATGTTAGAGCAATTGGTAGACGATGAAAAGATCATGAAAACCAATCTGACCATTATCCCCAACTTTTTACGGTTGGCAGCCGAAGCCATAGATGCACAAAAATTACAGTCGGCATGATACCAGAAATCCGGGAAAAATTCAATAGGGAATTCAAGCAGGAATACTACGAAAACCTGTTGGGGCATATTGAGGATACCTATTCGGAGCCCAGTGCTTTCAGAATTTCCGAAACGCCCGTTTTTATTGATGCAACCCTCAAAAAGGATGTTTTTTCGGCGTGTGATGCCATCATAGAACAGCTTTGGCAAATCGACTTCCGGAAAATCCGGGATAGATTTATTCCCAAAGAATTACAATCACCACTTCCGATGGGCAACCCCGATTTTTTGGCCATTGATTTCGGACTTTGTGATGACGGTAAGGGCGGTATAACCCCTCAGCTTATCGAACTACAGGCGTTTCCGACCCTGTTCTTTTACCAGCCCTTTTTGGGAAAGGCGTTCCGCAAATGCTATCCAAACCTTCCCAAAGAGGGGTTGGATTATTATTTCAGCGGTCTGAACGAAGAAAGTTATGTGAACGAAATCAAGGAAGTCATCCTCGGGAACGAAAAACCTGAAAATGTCATTCTTTTAGAGCTCTTTCCCGAAAAGCAAAAGACACGCATCGATTTCTGGGCCACCAAAAAGGCCCTGGGCATCGAAGTCGTCTGTATGACCAAGGTCATTAAGGAGGATAAAAAGCTGTTCTACGAAAAGGACGGTCAAAAAACGCCCATCCACAGAATTTATAATCGGGTTATTTTTGACGAACTGCAACGTATCGAAAACCTTGATATCGCTTTCAACCTGCACGACGAACTTGATGTGCGGTGGGTCACACACCCCGATTGGTTCTTCGTGATCTCTAAGTGTATCATGCCGCTTTTGAAGCACAGGAACATACCGGCATCCTATTATCTGAGCGACTACCCCAAAGACCTTGATTTGGGCAACTTTGTGTTAAAACCGCTATTCTCTTTTGCAGGTCAGGGCGTAAACCTGCATCCTGATAAGGCTACTATTGATAAAATAGAGGACAAACAGAACTATATTCTTCAGCAAAAGGTGAAGTATTCGCCGGTGGTCAAGACCAACACGGCGAAAAACTCAAAGGTCGAGCTCCGCATGCTATATGTCTGGAACAAGGAAGAAGGTCGATTGAAGCCGGTAATCAACCTGACCCGGATGAGCAAAGGTGAAATGATTAATGTTTCGCATCAAGTCGATGAGACCTGGATCGGATCGTCTATCAGTTTTTTTGAGGATTGAAAACCTATTTTCCCATCAACTTTGCCACATACTTTCCGATCACATCAAACTCCAAATTCACGACCGTTCCCACATTATAAGTATTGAATCGGGTATGTTCATAGGTGTAGGGGATAATGGCCACACGAAACGAATTGGCGTCGGAATCTACTACGGTAAGACTAGTCCCATCAATGGTAATCGAGCCTTTTTCGATGGTTGGGTTACCTGTAGAAGCATCGTACCCAAAGCGAAAGACCCAGCTTCCGTTTTCCTCCTCGATGGCATTACAGATCCCGGTCTGATCAACATGGCCCAGAACGATATGCCCGTCCAGACGACTTCCCAAAATCATGGCACGCTCCAGATTGACCTTCTCGCCGACCTTGAGCCGGCCAAGGTTCGTTTTCTTTAGGGTTTCGGAAATGGCGGTCACGGTATATGTGTTTCCCCCAACGGAAACGACGGTTAGACAGACCCCGTTATGCGCCACGCTCTGATCTATTTTCAGTTCTGGTGCCAAAACCGATTTTAGGCTGATGTTTAGGTTGCCTCCATCCCTTTCCAAGTGCTGAACTTCCCCCAAGGTTTCGATGATTCCTGTAAACATGTTCCGTCTAAATTAACTAGATTTGCAGCCATTGCAATTCCGTAAAGGTAAAAAATATCATGCAGGAAGACGGTAAAATAAAATTGGGCATTTCTATTGGTGATCTGAACGGTATCGGATGCGAGGTCGTGCTCAAGACCTTTGAGGATTCCCGGATGTTGGATTTCTGTACCCCTATAATCTTTGCCTCCAACAAGACACTTTCCTTTCAGCAAAAAGAGCTGGGCATCGATATCAAATACAACGGTGTTCAAGAAGCATCAAATGCCATTGACGGAAAAGTCAATGTAGTAAACGTTTGGAAAGAAATTCCCGATGTCAAGTTCGGCGAAGCCACCGAAGAAGGGGGGCAATACGCCCTAAAATCATTACGGGCGGCCGTAGACGCCTTGAAAAACGGCGACATCGATGCCTTGGTCACCGCGCCTATCAACAAGAATAATATTCAAACGGAGGACTTTAAGTTTCCAGGCCATACCGATTTTCTGGCGCAAGAGCTAGAAGGAGAGAGCCTGATGTTCATGGTCGCTGAAGGATTGAAAGTGGGCCTTCTTACCGACCATGTAGCCGTTAAGGACGTGTCATCGGCCATCAATCCGATCTTGATCCGCAGCAAGGTCAGGACCATCGAAAAATCCCTTCGGATGGACTTTGGCGTCCGTGCGCCCAAAGTGGCTCTTTTGGGCATCAATCCACACAGCGGAGATAACGGTGTTATCGGCAAGGAAGACGATGAGGTGCTCAAACCGATTATCAAAGAAATGTCGGATGCCGGTCATTTGGTCTTTGGCCCCTATTCGGCCGATAGTTTTTTTGGTTCTGACAATTATAAAAATTTCGATGCGATTTTGGCCGCATATCACGACCAAGGTTTGATTCCCTTTAAAACGTTATCCTTTGGGAAAGGCGTGAACTTTACTGCGGGCCTTTCGAAAGTCCGCACCTCGCCGGATCATGGCACGGCTTACGAGATTGCCGGCAAGGGCAGGGCCGACCACAGCTCTTTCAAGGAGGCGGTCTTTATGGCCCTTTCCATTTTTAAGAACAGGCAAGAATATCAGGAACTGACCGAGAACCCGTTGCAACGGCAGAGGGTTCGACGGTAGTGCCAAAAATCTGTTTGGCTTTTATGAAAATAATAGTATCTTTGCGCCCGCCTTTGTACTCGGCAGGAGCATAATAGGCATACGGTTTTATTAAAATTTGTGTTGAGATGATAAAGCAAAAGGAGTTTAACATTCCTTTCTCGGGTTTAAAGCAAGGAAAACACAACTTTGAATACAAAATCGACAATGCGTTCTTTGAATCTTTTGGTTATGATGAGTTCAACGCGGCCAATATCGTTCTGAACGTTTCCTTAAAAAAAATGACTACCATGCTCGAATTTGAGATGGAGGCTACCGGTACGGTAAACGTAGATTGCGATTTGACCAGTGAATCGTATGACCAACCCATTTCTGCCGAGTTGGAACTGGTGGTAAAATTCGGCGACGAATACAACGACGATGACGATGATATATTGATTGTTCCCCATGGGGCACATCAAGTCAATATTGCCCAGTATGTGTATGAAATGTTGGTTTTGGCCGTTCCATTGAAGCGCGTACACCCCGGGGTGCTTGATGGCAGCTTGCAATCGGAAGCTTTGAAAAGACTGGAAGAATTACAGCCCAAGGAAACAAAAGAAAACACAAACGAAAACGATCCCCGATGGGACGAATTAAAAAAACTTTTAACGGATAAATAAGTTACGATGGCACATCCCAAGAGAAAAATTTCGAAAACCAGAAGAGACAAGAGAAGAACCCACTATAAAGCGGTAGCCCCTACCTTGGCGACCGACCCTACGACCGGTGAAATGCACTTGTTCCATAGGGCGCACTGGCACGAAGGTAAGCTGTATTACAAAGGTCAGGTTTTAATCGATAAGATCGAAGAGGTCGAGGCGTAGGTCAATCGGCCACGCATCCTTAAAAATTTCAGGACTCCCGTGATCTAAACGGGAGTTTTTTTATGGATGGAACTTTTCTATTTTAATCCACGAAGTATACTTGCTGCAATAATTCATGGATATATGAAAGTTAAGGTATATTTGACTGCTCAACCATCAAAGCCCTGATTTAAATATCAAAAACACATGGTTTTTGGAATATTTTTCATGGAAAATGATTAATTTTCACGAGTTTTAAGGGATTTTCAAAGGATTTTAGATCAAACCGACTTTAAGATGGGTAGATTAACGGCAGCGATTACGGCTGTAGGGGGTTACGTGCCAAAATTTGTGCTGACCAATAAAATGCTGGAAGGTATGGTGGAGACCAACGATGAGTGGATCGTTACCAGGACCGGGATCAAGGAAAGGCGCATTTTAAAACCTGAAGAGGGCGAAGGTACTTCGTTCCTGGCCATAAAGGCCGCCGAAGACCTTATCCAAAGAAAGAACATAATCCCTGGGGAAATCGACTTGGTTATCGTAGCTACCGCTACCCCGGACAGCATGGTGGCTTCGACCGCCGCTTTCGTGGCCTCCGAAATAGGGGCGGGGAATGCCTTTGCCTACGACCTATTGGCCGCCTGTTCCAGTTTTCTTTTCGGGATGTCGACCGCGGCCAGCTATATTCAGTCTGGCAGATATAAGAAAGTGCTGCTGATCGGGGCGGATAAAATGTCGTCTATCATCGATTATACCGATCGTACTACTTGCATTATTTTTGGCGATGGTGCCGGAGCGGTACTTTTTGAGCCGAACGAAGAGGGGCTTGGTCTTCAGGATGAATATCTTAGGGCAGATGGCAACGGAAGAAAATATTTAGGCATGGATGCCGGCGGTTCTTTAATGCCGGCCACGGAAGAAACGGTCAAAAACAGAAAACATTTCATTTACCAAGACGGGAAAACGGTATTCAAGTTCGCCGTTTCAAATATGGCGGATGTGGCGGCGCGTATCATGCAGCAGAACGATCTAGATTATACCGACGTAGCTTGGTTGGTGCCCCATCAGGCCAATAAGCGGATTATCGACGCGACGGCCAACCGAATGGGCCTCGACAGTTCGAAAGTGATGACGAACATTGAACGTTACGGGAACACCACATCGGGAACCTTGCCCTTATTGTTGTCCGATTATGAAAAACAGCTGAAAAAAGGGGACAACCTTGTGTTTGCCGCTTTTGGCGGAGGCTTTACTTGGGGGTCGATATACTTGAAATGGGCGTATAATTAAAATAGAACAGAACAAAACCGATCCAACACTATAAAATTCAAATTCCATGGATATAAAAGAAATTCAAAGCCTAATCAAATTTGTAGCTAAATCAGGCGCCAGAGAGGTGAAATTAGAAATGGAAGACCTTAAGATCACCATTAAGACAGGTCCTGCAGAATCTGATCGTCACGAGCCAACCTACATCCAACAAATTCCCATGGGGCAGCCCCAGATGACGCAATCGGCATCGCAACCCGCACAGGCTGGGGAAGCGGCTGCTACTGAAACATCCAAGGAGGATAAAAAAGAGGACGAATCAAAATACATTACCATTAAATCGCCTATCATCGGCACCCTTTATCGAAAACCGTCCCCTGATAAAGACACTTTTGTCGAGGTCGGCACCGCCATTAAAAAGGGCGATGTGCTCTGCGTAATCGAGGCGATGAAGCTTTTCAACGATATCGAATCCGAGGTTTCGGGCAAAATCGTAAAAATACTGGTCGAGGATTCTTCTCCAGTAGAGTTTGATCAGCCTTTGTTTTTGGTTGATCCGTCCTAACGGGTAATCCCAAATCCCAAAGCGAGGTGTTGGAATTTGGTGCTTGGAATTTGGAATTTAAATTTTAGAACATGTTCAAAAAAATACTGATCGCGAATAGGGGGGAAATTGCGTTACGGGTCATCCGCACCTGTAAGGAGATGGGCATCAAAACGGTGGCGGTCTACTCCAAGGCCGATGAAGAGAGCCTGCACGTACGTTTTGCCGATGAGGCGGTCTGTATAGGTCCTGCGGCGAGTAGTGAATCCTACCTTAAAATCCCCAATATCATTGCGGCGGCGG
>NZ_JBGTHY010000531.1:0-2647 GCF_041745955.1 Pricia sp. | reverse complement strand
AGCTTTTTATAGTAAATGTCGAACGAATAGGACATCGTCTGAAAGGTATAGAACGAAATACCCACGGGCAGTATGATCCGTAGGGTCCATACACTTTTGATCTGGTAGCCCATTGCTGCGAACGCCTCGATGAACGAATCGACAAAGAAGTTATAGTATTTGAAAAAGCCCAACAGGCCTACGTTACAGATTACACTGACCCATAGCCAGAATTTGGCTTTTTTCTGGTCATCGCGATTTTTATAAATGTATTGTCCCACATAGAAATCAAGGAGCGTACTGAACGCGATCAGGAACAGAAAGCGCCAGTCCCACCAACCATAAAAAACATAGCTGGCAACGATTACCAGTAGATTCTGAATACGCAGGCTCTTTTTGAATACGAACCAGTATAGTACGAAAACTATCGGTAGAAACAGTAAAAATTCAAGGGAATTAAATAGCATAACTCTAATCTAACGTCGCCAAAACCCGTTTAGTCTTGCAGATCAAAAAATAGTGATCACTTTTATTCGAAGTATACATTTGAATGTCTCGATAATGCGCGTCGTTAAGGTAGAGGTATTCGAAGACCAATAGGCGTACATTGGTGTTTTCAGGCGCTTCCAACGCTATTTCCTCTCCGTGGACTATGGGTTCTTCGTCGCCGATTTCGGCAAAGGTATAGCCACTGTTCTGAAGGGGTTTCGGGGTTTTGTTTTTAAACCGGTAGGTAATCCGGTGCAGTTGCTCGTTGACGTTCTTTTCCCGCAGCCGTTGCTTTAGGTCAAAGAATTTTTTCAGTAAAAAAGCGATGCTCTTGGCACGTATCGATTTGGAATCGTAATAGATATGATATTCAAAATCGTAAGTTGTTGTAGCCCATCGGGTCTTATAGTCAAAATATCCTTTTGAAAAGTCGAAAGTTTTCAGGCCGTTTTCCAGGCACCACTCCATCAATTCCATAATGGTGATCGATCCCAAATGGAACTTGGCATAATCGATATCGAAAACGGTGATGGCATCGAAAAGAATATCCTCGGAAAAAAAGTTTAAGGTGACTCCGATCGGGTTATCCCGGTTATAAATTACAAACAGGGAAGCCTTGCCTTGCAAAAGCATCGGGTAGGTGACTTCATGATAGAATTGCCATTCTTTCGGATCGAGGTTATTGTTGGTAATCTGCTTGTCGTCGAAGCGTTTTTCGAGCAATTCCCGAAAACTTTTGAAGATGTAATCGTAGGTTTCCCTGTCCATTTTGCCACGGTACATGACATAGCGCACATCAAAAGAGGCCTCAAAGCGTTTTTTGTATTTCTTCAATTTGTACCTACTACTCTTACTGAAGGCGGTGGCTAGGTAATCGCTGACAGTATTGAAATTTGCAAGATCGATCAGAAATCCGGGGTATTGGGTACTGCGATAAACGCCAAGGTCGGTGCCGGAGGTATCGGTATTTACCTTAAAATAGTTGGGTACATCGTAAAGAAGGAAAGCCTTTTTTTTATAACCGTTTGAATTTTGGGCATCAAGGCGGTAACCGATACCCTTGGTAAGGCACTTGCCAATATTGGTATATAGGGGCAGGAAACGATTTTTCGTAAAGCCGAGGGAGGGCAGGAATCCAAATAGGTGTGCCGATTTTTCGGCAGCAAAATGTTTGGACCAAATGGCCGTAAAGGTTTCGGATAGAAAGGGATTGTTCAACATACGGTCGTTAAGCCTCTGTCTTGATATTCTGGCGATAGGCCGGGAAGTAGTCCGTTTCCACGTGCTCTTTGAGTTCATGGCCTTTTTTTGATTGTGCTGCCAGGTCGTTGTAGACTTCTTTATTTACGATATATTTCCAAAATCCCGCCGGTTTGAGATCTTTGGAGAATGAGGCCTTAAAATAGAAAAGGGAATCTTCCCTGACCCCAAGACCACCACCAAGGTTAAAATAGGTGTAATTTTCCGCGGTTGCCTGTAAACGCATTTCATCGATCAACAGTTTAATGGGGTTCAAGGGCAGATATTCTTCCTTGCATCCCGATAGATGATACTGAACGATATTACCGGTTTTGATGAACATGGCACCGCCGATCAGTTCCCCCGTATCCTTTCTGGAACAGAGTAAAAGTTGCACCTTAAAATACGCACTGATCATGAGTTGGTAGAAATACCGTTTATCGAAAAAATAATACGGGTCGGCATCGACCCTTCGCATGTTCTCGTAGTACATTTCGATAAACTCCTCGATTTGCTCCTCTTCCTTTCCTTCCACAATATCATAAACCCTTCTGGCCTTGTTGACATAGGTTTTCAAACGGCTGTTGTATTGTTGTCTTTGGATGTCGACCGGCAGGGTAAGGTCGATGTTCACTACACTACCGGGACTGCTTATGTTGCCGATACCCTTCAATAGGTTCGCTTGATATTCGAGGTAGGGATGCAATCGCGAAAACACGGAAACAATCTTGTTCTCCATAAGAAAACGCTGTAGTTCACTTTTAAATTGAGCGTTGTCGAGAGCTGCCGGGTCTTCGGATTCGGTCTTGCACAGCGGGCCGGCATACCCGTAGACCGAGGTAGCGTCCTTATAACTCGTACCTTCTATATCACGCATCAATAGGGGCAAGGCAATGAGTGTACCGGTTTCCCTGTAGGCTATCAGTACGGGTTTTTCACC
>NZ_JBGTHY010000530.1:0-7146 GCF_041745955.1 Pricia sp. | reverse complement strand
ATCGCCAAGGGCAAGTTCAAGGTCGAGGGAAAGGAATATTCCATCAAGCCCAACAACAACGCGAACGCCCTGCACGGTGGTGAAAATGGATTTCAGGACAAGGTCTGGGAAGCCAATCAGCCGAATGACTATACCTTGGTGTTGCAATATACCTCGCCCGACGGCGAAGAGGGGTTCCCCGGGGAACTTGCTGCGAAAGTTGCTTATTCCCTAATCGACGACCATACCCTGAAAATCGAATATGAAGCCACTACCGATAAGACCACTGTGGTCAATTTGACCAACCATGCCTATTTCAATCTCAATGGCGAGGGTAGCGGTACCATCCTAGACCATAAAATGCAGATTTTTGCGGAGGAATTTACGCCCGTTGACAAAGGGCTTATCCCAATTGGGGAATTAAGGAAAGTTGAAGGTACGCCCTTTGATTTTACGAGTCCCCATACCATCGGCGAACGTATCGACGCCGATAACGAACAGCTCAAGTTCGGCGGTGGCTACGACCATAACTTTGTACTGGGCAGCCAACGTAGTGACGGCATGAACCATGCCGCCAAAGTGGTCGGCGACAAATCAGGGATTTTGATGCAGGTATATACCGAAGAACCCGGCGTACAGTTTTATACCGGGAATTTTATGGATTCCAAGAACACCTTGAAATCCGGCGCAAAAGATGAAAAGCGAACCGCCTTTTGTCTGGAGACGCAGCATTTTCCCGACGCGCCGAACCATCCCGATTTTCCATCGATCGAGCTCAAGCCCGGCGAGACCTACCATACGGTTACGGAGTATCGATTTTCGACGGAATAGCTTCGATAGGGCTTGGCGAAAAATTGTATCAAAAGTTAAGCGCCTAAAACAATACGCCGGTAAACATTTATGAAAGTAGGGAATATGGTAATCATGCTAGGCTGTTTCGATACCAAGGCGGAAGATTTTGAGTATCTATTTACTTGCTTGAAGGATAAGAATGTTGAGGTGTTGACACTGAATACCGGTATTTTGGGAACTACAGACCAATTTCCTGTGGATTTTGAAGCGGATGTGGTGGCCAAGGCGGGCGGTTCACGACTTTCCGTGCTGCGAAAAGGAAATGATCGCGGCAAGGCCCTTGAAATCATGGGCCACGGGGCCGCTAGCATTCTTGGTGATCTGGTGTCCGAAAATAAAGTGGACGCGGTAATCGGAATGGGCGGCGGCGGTGGCACCTATATGGTCTTGGCCGCTATGCAGGCCGTGCCCTTTGGTATCCCGAAATTGTGTTTGAGTACGCTGGCCACAAAGGACCTTTCCGCAAAAATCGGGAACAAGGACATTGTTTTGATGCCCTCGATCGTCGATGTAGCGGGACTCAATGCCATCAGCAGGGTGTTGATACGGCAAGCGGCGGGGGCCTTGATCGGAATGGTCAATACGTCGGATTCCGATGAAAAAAAATCGGCAGGAAGTATCGCCATGAGCGTTTTCGGAAATACGAATCTTTGCGCAGAAAGTTGCTCGAAGCTCTTGAAGGAAAAAGGATATGACATACTGGCCTTTCACGCGGTCGGAAGTGGTGGGGAAACAATGGAAGCCTTGATGGGTGAAGGTTTTTTTGATGCGGTTTTGGACTTGACCACTACCGAACTGGCCGATCATCTCTGTGGTGGGGTTTGCAGTGCTGGGCCCGACCGCTTGACTGCTGCCTCCCGAATGGGAATTCCACAGGTTGTCGCGCCGGGCTGTTTGGATATGGTCAACTTTGGTCCGTTGGATACCGTTCCCGAAAAATATAAGGACCGGCAATTGTACAGCTGGGCGCCCGATGTGACCCTCATGCGTACCAATGCGGAGGAAAATAAGCAGTTGGGCAAAATTCTGGCGGACAAAATCAATGCGTCCAAAGGCCCGGTGAGCGTATTGCTACCGATGGGAGGGCTTTCAAAAATTGGCGCGAAAGGTGAGGTGTTTTACGATCCGGAAATCGACGATGTGCTATTTGACGCCATACGGAAGCATATAAAATCTGACATTGATATCATAGAAGTTCAGAACAATATAAATACGATGGATTTCGCGGAAAGCGCAGTGAAAGCTTTGGTTGATTTGATAGAAAAAAAATAAATACTAATCAGTAAAACTTAATTCAATATACGTTATGCCGAACAAATGGACAGGAAAGGGAAACCCTTACACCAAACAAGAAGTTAGAGATCGACTGCAAAAAGTCGTTGATCAAAAGAAAGCGATTATAGCTGCGGGAGCGGGAACGGGCATCAGTGCCAAATTCATCGAAAAGGGCGGTGCCGATTTAATCATCATCTACAATTCAGGCCGCTTTCGGATGTCCGGCCATGGCTCGACTGCGGGCATGATGGCCTACGGCGATGCCAATGCGGTGGCCATGGAAATCGGGGAGTTCGAGGTGCTGCCCGTAGTAGAAGAAATTCCCGTAATCTGCGGCGTTCACGGCAGTGACCCTCGCAGAAGGATGTGGCATTTTTTGGGGAAGGTCAAGGATATGGGATTTTCGGGGGTGAACAATTTTCCGACCCATTGTATCATAGACGGGCATTTTAGGAACGTGCTCGAGGAAACGGGAATGAGCTTTCAAAAGGAAGTCGCTATGGTCGACTTGGCCACGCGTATGGATATGTTCTCCATCGTCTATGTCGCCAAGCCGGAAGAAGCCGTGCAAATGGCCGATGCCGGTGCCGATGCCGTAATCGCCCACGTAGGCACTACGGTAGGCGGATCCATCGGGGTCACCGATGCCACCGTAGGCATGGATGCTGCCCTCGAACGTACCCAAGAAATCGTCGATGCGGTCAAAAAAGCCAATCCCGATACGTTTTTCTTGGCGCACGGTGGTCCGATCAATACGCCCGATGACGTGCGCTATGCCTTGGATAAAGTAAAAGGTCTTCATGGATTCGTAGGGGCATCTTCCTTGGAAAGAATGGGGGTTGAGGCTTCCTTGACCAATCTGACGAGGGAATTCAAGAAACTGACTTTATGAGATATTATTTTGAGACTTCAGTCGTAAAAAATTTAAAGTTCAATCGCTACCTCGTAGCTATTCAAGGTTTAAGGTGGTTTTATCTCCCTTGAACTTTGAACCTGCCGAAGGCAGATTTGAACCTTGAATTTTTTCACCATGAATCAAAAATCTAACATCTAAACCTCATGTCCAAAAACTGGAAATTCGTCAAAGAAAAAGACCAAATGTTCGAAAGGGCTTTCGGACGCGACCATTATTGGCATTACCATCCCGAGATAATCAAAGGGGCGGAATCCTACATGGTAAAGGTGGTAGTGCCGGAGGGCGATGGACATAATTTTCATGTGCATCCAAAAATGCACGAAATCCTATATATATTAAAAGGGAGGGCGGAGCAGTGGATCGAAGATGAAATGCATTTTTTGGAAGCCGGCGATTCGGTTTATATCGACGCCAACGTAGGGCATGCTACGTTTAATGGGGGCAAAGGTGAACTGGAATTCCTCGCTATCCTATCCCCGCCCGAAGGTTGGGAAGCGGGCACGGTAGATGTTAGTGAAGAACTGCCCTATTCGGGATATCGAACAAGAAAATAAAATCGAACCAAAATTCCAAAAGAAGCAGCAAATAAAACCTGAAAAAATGAAAGAATTGCTATCTAGCTATGTATCGGTAGGCTTAGGAATCCTTCTTTTTTCCGCCTGTACCGGTGAAAAAGAACCACCTCCTGCCTTGGCCTACGCCGGTGAAAATCCGCGCGTGCAGGTTCCTTTAAGTCCAGAAGATTCCCAGAAACACATACAACTTCCCGAAGGTTTTACGGCGGAACTGTTCGCCGCGGAGCCGAATATTATCAATCCCATTGCTTTTACTTGGGACGAAAGGGGAAGACTTTGGGTGGTACAATCGAAGGATTATCCCCATAAATTGGAAAACGACGTCGGCGGCGACCGGATTACGATATGCGAGGATACCGATGGTGACGGTAAGGCCGACAAATTCACCGATTTCGCTACCGAGCAAAGCCTTTCCACCGGGATAACTTTGGTAAAGGGTGGAGCCATAGTTGCCCAAGCACCGGACATGGTATTTTTGGAAGACACCAATGGCGACGATAAAATGGATAAACGCACAGTGCTTTTTAGCGGGTTCGGAATTTTCGACACCCATGCGGGGCCATCGAGTTTGCGCTATGGAATCGACAATGCCCTTTGGGGTGCGGTCGGATATTCGGGCTTTGAAAACCGGTTTCAAGGTGATTCCGTAAAATTCGAACGCGGCGTCTACCGTTTCGGAAAAGAGGGTTCCTTTTTGGAACCCGTCGGGCAGTTCGACAACAATACCTGGGGCATGGGCTACAACGAGAACTTCGAGATTTTCGGTTCCACGGCGAACAATAATCACGCCTGTTACGTGGGCATCCCCCTAAAATATTATGAATATTTAGATAAAATGCCCTCGTGGGCCTTGAATGCCGATTTTATCCAAGGGCATTACGAGATACATCCTGTAGATACCATCCCTCTGCAACAAGTGGATGTACGTGGTGGGTTTACCGCAGCTGCAGGAGCAAATTTTTATACGGCCCGAAATTATCCCGAGAAATACCAAAACCAAATGTATGTTGCCGAACCGACCGGCCATTTGGTACATATCGCCAATATTGTAAAGGACGGTGCAGGATATAAAGAAGTCGACGGTGGAAATATTTTTGCCAGCACCGATGCTTGGACGGCCCCTGTTTTTGCGGAGACCGGTCCCGATGGCAACCTTTGGGTGGCCGATTGGTACAATCCCGTAATCCAGCATAATCCCGATAAACGGGGAATGGACAACCAGATCTGGAACGATGATAAGGGAGAGGGCAATGCGCATATCAACACCCGCAGGGATTATGGCCATGGTAGAATCTACATTATCAAATATGAGGATGCCGACGATTCCGAAATAACGGAATTGGATGCCGATGACGACAAGGCCTTGTTGAACGCCTTGCAGAGCGACAACCTTTTTTGGCGCACCACCGCCCAACGGTTGATCGTGGAAGGGAATAAAACAGAAATGATTCCCGATTTGATCAAACTGGCGGGCGACGACACGAAAACGGACAAAAATGGCTTGAACGCCCCGGCCTTGCATGCGCTCTGGACACTTGATGGGCTAAAAGCCTTCAAAGGGGACACTAGCGAAGCGGACGAAGCCGCCAAAAGGGCACTGGCCAGTAGCTCGTTTGCGGTCAAACGCGCCGCTTTGGCCTTGTTGCCGGAATCATCCGAAGGCAGCGAACTGTTGGCCACATCGGGACTTCTGGCCAGCGAAGATCTACAAGTCAGGCTTGCCTCAATCCTAAGGGCGGCGGAACTTCCCGAATCCGCAGCACTGTATACCGAGATGGAAAAAGCGGCCAAAGACGCTTCCAATACTTCCGACAAATGGTTGAACGCCGCTACCAAGGTCTATTTTAGGGAGCTGAATACTGAAGAGGTAGCCGCCGCATCCGTAGAAATGGTCGTGCCATCCGCGGAAGAAAAATTGTCTACATGGAGCTATACCGAGGAAAAACCGGCGGACAATTGGATGGCAACGGACTTTGCGGCTACCACATGGAAAACAGGCCAGGGAATGTTCGGAGGCCAAGACGAAAAACGCATAAAAACGAAATGGAAGACCGATGATATTTGGCTGCGCAAAGAGTTCACCCTCAACGACACCTTGGAAGAGCCGGTAATTAAAATCGCCTTTGACGATAATTATGAATTGTATATTAATGGTCAATTGGTGCTGGCCGAAACCGGTGCCAGCCGGCCGTATAAATATATGAAAATCGATAAGGAGAAAAGCCAGCTGTTCAAAAAAGGGAAAAACCTGATCGCCGTCCACTGCAAAAATACAGGTGGGGGAAAGCATATCGATGTGGGTATAGGCAAGATTGGCAAGGTCAAGGCCGATGTTACGTTCAATTTAAAAACGGTCAGTCAAAAAATGGCCTATAATAAGACCGAGCTGAGGGCTACTGCCGGGCAGACCGTGGAGATCAAATTGGAGAATGTGGATCAAATGCCCCACAACTTGGTGGTTGTTACCGCCGGAAGCCTTGATGTCTTCGGCCCTCTGGTCGATGAATTTGTAGTAACCCCCGATGCCGTAAAAATGGGCTATGTGCCCAATTCGAGATATGTTCTGGGCGCCACGGAAATGTTAGATCCGAACGAAAGTGGTTCCGTCATATTTACACTGCCCGATACACCCGGGACCTATCCGTTTGTCTGCACTTTCCCCGGTCATTGGCGCTTTATGCAAGGGGTGATTATTGTGACGGCACCCGACGAAGATAGTCCGAAGGATAGTGATGCCTGATGCGACGCGAAAGCCATTAGTAAAAACGAAAATTTCAATATTAAATGAAGATACTATGAAAAAAACAACAATGCTATTAGCGGTAGTTGGGATGACCTTTGGTTGCAAGGTCCAAGAATTACCAAAAGACTACAAGAACGATACATCTATGGGGCATTTTGTTTCCGATGACAGGAAAGCCACCAAGATCGCCGTAACGGGCGGTGGCGGTTCGCACGATTTCCTAAAATTCTTCGGTATCGCGGATGGGGGAATTTTGAGCGATAACGGAGAAAACACGGTTATTTATTCGGAAGACGTGCAGGAGATCGATGCTTTAGTCCCTGCGGTCGATATATTAATGCTGACCAACAATCAGCCGCTGAACGCAGCGGCCAAAGCAGCTATTTTTTCTCAAGTAAATGCCGGTAAGCTCAACATGCTCATTTATCATCCCAGCACCTGGTACAACTGGGAAGATTGGCCCGAATACAACAAGCGGCTCGTAGGCGGCGGATCACGCTCACATGAAGACCTACAAGAATTCGAGGTCACCGTAATAAAACCGGACCATCCTATCATGAAGGGCGTACCGAAAACCTTCCTCATAGTCGACGAGCTTTACCGCTGGGAAAAAGATCCAGCTGCCGAAATCGAAGTACTCGCTATGAGCAAAGGGCTTGAATCAGGCGAAGAATATCCTACCGTCTGGATCGTAAAACATCCAAAGGCAAAAATTGTCGGGAATACGCTGGGGCACGATGAAAGGGCGCACGGGCTTGAGGCCTACCAAATGATTCTGAGGAATAGTTTGGAGTGGGTGAAGTGAA
>NZ_JBGTHY010000529.1:0-12324 GCF_041745955.1 Pricia sp. | reverse complement strand
GAACCCGATTCCATCGCCTATCCGCTGCGTAAGGTTTTGCAGGGATATCCCGATTTTTACTTCCGTCTTGCTGAGGTACGGGAAGTGATTCCCGAATCAAAGTTGGTCCGCACCGATATTGGCGATTTAGGCTATGACTATCTGGTTATGGGAACCGGTTCAGAAACCAATTTTTTCGGAAACGAGGAAATCGAGAAAAATAGTATGGAGATGAAATCCGTTCCACAATCCTTGAACTTGAGGAGCCTGATCTTGGAAAATTTCGAACAGGCCCTTTTGACCGATAACCTGCACGAACGAAATGCTCTGATGAATTTCGTTATCGTGGGCGGTGGCCCAACGGGAGTGGAACTTGCCGGTGCCCTTGCTGAAATTAAAAAGGGAATTTTGCCCAAGGATTATCCGGGACCTTGATACCCGAATGGCACAGATCAACCTGATTCAATCGGGAGATCGGATCTTAAATGAAATGAGCGAGCAAGCCTCAAAAAAAGCAGAGGATTTTTTAGAGAACCTAGGAGTTCAGGTGTGGAAAGATACCCGGGTCACTGGGTACGATGGAAAAACGGTGCGCACAAAAACCGATGTAGTGTTCGACGCCGCCACGATGGTCTGGGCGGCCGGGGTAAAGGCCGTATCCATAAAGGGGCTGAACGCCAAAGACCTTTTAGCGCCCGGTAACCGGATGAAAGTGAACGGGTTTAATCAATTGATAGGGTATGAAGCCATTTTTGCAATTGGCGACGCAGCCTGTATGCTTTCCGAAGATGTGCCCCAAGGACATCCGATGGTAGCCCAGCCCGCAATACAACAGGGGCGGCACCTTGGTGAAAATCTCGTTCGCCTGTTGAACAACAAGCCTATGAAGCCTTTTGTTTACCAAGACAAGGGCAGTATGGCGACCGTAGGCCGCAATAAGGCCGTGGTGGACCTAAAACATTACAAATTTCAAGGCGTTTTCGCTTGGTTCGTTTGGATGTTCATACACCTTTTCTTTTTGATCGGCTTTCGAAACCGCATGGTAGTCTTCGTAAATTGGGTTTACAATTACGTGCGATTCGATCGTGAGGCACGGCTGATTATAAGACCTTATAAACGGGACTATAGTCAGTTTAAAGAGGATTAAACACTGCCCTCTTCTTTCCTTGGATGAAATTCGTTCATGACCCGAGCCAGATCACTGCGATCTACGTGAAAATAAACTTCGGTCGTGGTGATGCTTTCGTGGCCCAACATCTGCTGGATGGCCCGTAAATCGGCACCGTTCTGAAGTAAATGGGTGGCGAAGGAATGTCGAAAGGTATGGGGACTTATATTTTTTTGCAAACCTATTTTTTCTACCAGGCGTTTGACGATGGTAAATACCATGGCCCGGGTCAGCCGTTTGCCCCTGCGGTTCAAAAAAAGGATGTCTTCGAACCCTTTTTGGATGATTTGGTGTATCCGTATTTCTTTGCGGTAAATTTCGATGTACTTTTTGTTTACGGGGCTGATGGGTACAAAACGCTGTTTATCACCTTTGCCGGTGACTTTGATAAAATCCTCCTCGAAAAAAAGATCCGAAATTTTTAAGTTAACCAGTTCCGATACGCGTAGGCCACATCCATAAAGGGTCTCAATCATGGCACGGTTACGTTCGCCCTCGGGTTTTGATAGATCAATGGCCGTTATTATCGCATTGATTTCGTTCTCGGAAAGTGTATCGGGCAATTTCCTTCCTATTTTTGGGGATTCGATAAGATCTAAAGGATGGTCTTTGCGGTACTCCTCGAACACCAGATAATTAAAAAAACTTTTGAGCCCCGAAATAATCCTTGCCTGTGACCTGGGATTCATGGTCTTGGCCACTTCATAGATAAAGCGCTGTACCGTTTCTTTGGTAATCTGAATAGGGTCATCGTTTAAACCATTGGTATCGAGAAATGATACAAGTTTTTTAATGTCCCGGATATAATTCTGTTGGGTATTGGTCGAAAGTCCCCTTTCTATTTTTAGATAGTGCCTGTAATCTTCTAGTGCCTGTTGCCAGTTCATTTGAGTAAAATAAAGGTATTCGTTGCGCAATCCAAAGTTTTCTATCTTTGAATCCTAAAACAACTTTAAAATCAATACATATGAAAGGTAAGTTTTTTGCGATAATCGCGATGGTTTTTTTTGGTTCGGCACAGGTATATGCCCAAGTTATACAAGGTAGCAGCTCTTCGGGAAGCATTGGGGAAATTGGGTTCGGGGCAAAAGCGGGATTGAATTTTACCACATTTTTAGGAAACGATTTTGTGGACATAAGTCCAAAGCTAGGGGCTTATGTAGGTGGTATGGCCGAAATACCTGCATTTTTTGAAAATTTCTACTTCCAACCCGAGCTGCTCCTTTCTTTTCAGGGGGCGGATATCGGTGCCGGCAATTTGAACCTATCCTACCTTAACCTGCCGTTAATGGCCAAATATCACATTACTGAAGGGATAGCTGCCGAATTTGGTCCGCAGATAGGTGTGCGACTGAGTGATAATGGCGATGATTTTGGAGGATTTGAGACCAATAGTACCCAAATAGGACTGAATTTTGGCGGGGGCTATCGGTTGAACGACCATTTTTATTTCCAACTCCGTATCGGACTGGGTCTTTCAAAGGTGCGCAAGAATACCGATTTGAGAAATGGTGTAGTTTCTTTAGGAGGGGCCTATTTCTTCTAAAAATAGGTCACACATTCCGTGAGAAGCTAAAACGTTTGAAGCTAAAAATGGAATTATAAGGAGTCTCCAATACCTCTTTTTGGAAAGAACGGGACCGTAAAAAAATAGGGCTTTCAACGGAGCCCTATAGAATTTTGGATGTTGTATATAAGTTAAGAAATTGTTGATATGAAGATACTCATTGTTAACGGTCCCAATCTCAATCTTTTGGGAAAACGCGAACCCGAAGTTTATGGTGATCAGACCTTTGACGACTATTTTGCGGACCTACAGTTTAAATTCAAGGAGGTTCAATTGGAATATTTTCAATCGAATATTGAGGGCGAACTGATCGGTAAGATTCAGGAAGTCGGTTTTTCGTACGACGGTATCGTACTCAACGCCGCCGCCTACACACATACGTCGGTAGGTATCGGCGATGCAGTCAAGGCGGTAGAAACGCCTGTGGTCGAGGTACATATTTCCAATACCCATAAACGAGAGCAGTTTCGGCATATCTCCTATATCTCGCCCAATGCCAAGGGCGTAATTCTCGGTTTCGGATTAAAAAGTTATGAACTGGCGATACAGAGTTTTCTGGGGTAGGGTCTATTGGGTTATTTTTTTTGTGCAATACGTAATAAATAATTAGCTTTGACGTACAAATATAAGACGTCATGGATTCCAAGTTAACCTTAAACTTCGATAAAGGGGTCATCAACAAGGCTAAAGACTTTGCCGCCGAAAACAATATCAGTCTTTCACGCCTGACCGAATTTCTATACCGTAAAATCACTACGGGCAGCTATGAGAACCTCGAAGCGTTGCCTATTTCCGATTGGGTGCATCAAGTCGCAGAAGGTGGGGCCGAGTACAAAAAACGTTCCCGAAAAGCTTCAAAAGATGAATTTTATGCCTCTAAAAAGTGAGGGTTTTTCTTGATGCCAACGTTCTTGTTTCGGTTTTAAACAAAGAGTATCCGCTGTTTACCTTTTCCTCTAGGATATTGAGTATGACGGATACCCAAAGACATCAGCTCTACACCTCCGCCTTGGCACTTGCCATCGCCGTTTATTTTTCCTCCAAAAAAAGCGGTGAGCGCATGGCAAAGAAAAAGATAGCCCTTCTTATCGAAAATATGAAACTGACTACGATCGATCACGAAGTTTCCAAAAAAGCGGTAATGGATAAAAGGGTTCATGATTTTGAGGATGGCATGCAATACTACTCCGCCTTGAAAGCATCCTGTGGCATTATTATCACCGAAGATGCATCCGATTTTTATTTCAGTGAAATTCCGGTGGTAGGATGCGAGGAGTTTATCCTAAAGCATCTTTGATTTCCACTTTCTTTACCCGCAGTAGCAAGAGCATCCCAATCAAAAAAAACAGACCTAAAAAAATTATCGAGTACCGAATGCTGCCGGTTACCTGCGCGACGTACCCGTAGCTGAGCATTCCGATAACGATTCCTATCTTTTCCGAAACATCGTAAAAGCTGAAGTACGAGGTGGTGTCTAGTGCATTCTCTGGAAGTAATTTTGAATAGGTCGATCTAGATAGCGATTGTATGCCGCCCATCACCAACCCGACGAAGGCCGCCGTAAAATAGAATTCCATTGGGGTGACGATGGTGTAAGCGAAAATACAGATACCTATCCATATAAAATTTAGTGCGATTAACGTGTTGATATTTCCGAATCTTGCGGAACATTTTGAAGTGATATAAGCCCCTAAAATTGCTACGATCTGTATAAGCAGAATGCTGACGATCAAACCGGTGGTGGAATTGGTCTCGCCCCAATCCAGTTCTTCGATGCCGAAATAGGTGGCAATCAACATAATGGTCTGCACGGCCATACTGTATACAAAAAAGGCAACAAGATATCTTTTTAGGGGTATATTGGTCTTGATTTTTTTCCAGATTTGTTTCAATTCCCTAAAGCCGTTGAAGAGTACGTTCTTGGTAAAGGTTTGTTTCTTGTTGCCCTTGGGCAAATGGTGATACGTGTATTGGCTGAATCCTATCCACCAAAGGCCTGTCAGGACAAAGGACAAGCGGGTAGGGGTGGACTCATCTTCAAATCCAAAGGTGTCGAATTTTAAGATCATCGCCAGACAAATCAACAGCAATAGCACACTGCCGATGTAGCCAAGCGAGTAGCCCTTGGCGCTTATAGCATCCTGTTGTTCGGGGAAGGCGATGTCGGGCAGGTATGAATTGTAGAAGACCAGACTTGACCAGAAGCCGATCAAAGCGGTGAAGTAGCAGAGAAGTCCGAACCACAAGTGTTCAAGGTTGAACCAAAACAGCCCGATGCACGAGATGGCGCCCAAATAGCAAAAAAATTTCATGAAAACCTTCTTGTTGCCGACGTAGTCGGCTATACCACTTAAAAACGGACTAAGAAAGGAGACGACCAGAAACGCGGCGGCCGTCACGTAACTGATCAAGGTGTCGTTATTGAAATCCGCACCCAAAAATCGCACGGTATCGTCCAGCGTTTTACCATTTTCGTCTTTAACCAAGGTCAGTGCCCCATAGAAAATGGGAAAGACCGTGGAGGAAATTACGAGATTGTAGACGGAGTTCGCCCAATCGTAAAACGCCCAGGCGTTCAACAGTTTTTTGCTTCCTTTGGCCAGTGGTCGGTCGGTGTCGGTCATAGTAAAATAAAAAGCCGCCCTGTTCAAGAACGGCTTTCAAGATACGATTATTGTCGGATATCTTATTGAAACGACGTCACTCCGAATTTCTTGGCTTCGGCTTTGGCCGCGGGTGCCCATTCCGTCAGATTTTGGATCCGGGTGTCGTTGGAGGGGTGGGTACTCAAGAACTCTGGCGGAGCCTGACCACCGCTATTGGCTTTCATCCGTTTCCACAATTCGGCGGCCTCATCGGGATTGTAGCCCGCAATGGCCATAATCTGTAGTCCGATACGATCGGCCTCGGTTTCGTGGCTTCTGCCGAAGGGCAACATAACACCAACTGTCGATCCCACTCCGTAGGCTTGATTGAATAGGTTCCGCTTTTGCTCATCTTGAATCGCCACATTGCCGGCTACGGCCCCAATCTGCTGCAAGGTACCCGCGCTCATGCGCTGTGCCCCATGGTCAGCTAATGCATGCGCTACCTCATGGCCCATTACAACGGCAACCCCGGTTTCCCCATCGCAGATTGGCATAATACCCGTATAGAATACAATCTTACCGCCCGGCATACACCAAGCGTTGACCGTTTCATCCTTGACCAGATTGTATTCCCATTTGTAGTCCTTCAGGTAGCCTTGATATCCGTTCGCCGAAAGCCATCGCTCGGCAGCGGATGATATACGCTGCCCGACTTTGGTGATCATCTTGGCTTCAGCAGTGTTTTCAACAACTTTGTTCTCCTCTAAGAATTGGTCGTACTGGGCAAACGCCGTTGGAAAAATCTGGCTGTTTCCGTAAAAATTTAGGACTTTCTTACCAGTAAACGGATTGGTCTTACAAGCTGTTACCCCAATGAATATCGTTAGAATTAAAACTATTTTTTTCATACTATTTTATATTTTGTGTTTTTAAAGGAACCGGGAAAAAAAGACGGATAAAGGAAAAATGTAGATTCTTTAAATCTCTAGTCCCTTGTCTCATGCTCCCGTAATGTGCAATTGCGTAAAATCTTTGGACACTTCGATACTATTGTCCCCGTTGAGCTTGATAGCCTTTAGTTCCACTTCCTCATTGTCGACCTCTACACTTTTGATTTTGAACGGAAGGCCATGCAACCGTATTTTGAACGTTTGGTACGTAGTTATGAAACTACCGTCTTTAAACTGTTGTATGATGAGTTCTTTTTCTTTCCCCAACAATTTGAAATTTCTGAGGCTGTACTTGCCATTTTCATAGGCATATCCATCATTGGCATCTTCATAAACCGTAGAATTTTCGGCCCCCCTGGTATAATATACGTCTAAAACCAACTCTTTGATCTCTTTTTCGCCGACATACTGCTGTATCGGGTATTTCGGAATCATAGCACCGGCCTTGATAAACATCGGGATTTTATCAATACCGGCAACGACCCATTTTTCTTTTCCACCTTCGATCATCTCATCATTCCAATAATTATACCAATTTCCTTTCGGAATGTACATTCGGCGGCCATGTGCGTTGGGTTCCTGCACGGGACAGACCAAAATCTGTTCCCCAAAAATAAACTCGTCCGTTCTAAAGTGGGTCTGGGTATCTGCTTGGTCAAAGCACACTATCGGCTGCAACATGGGCCTGCCCTCTTTCGAATACCGCCAGAACATGGTGTACAGATAAGGAAGCAGTTGATACCGCAGTTCTATAAACTTCCTAACGATATCGGTGATTTCCGTACCGAAAGACCAAGGTTCTTGATCACCATGATCGCCGCTGGAGTGGACCCTGCAGAACGGGTGGAATATCCCAAGCTGAATCCATCGGGCAAAAAGTTCTCCGTTGGGCTGTTCGGCGAATCCACCAATATCACAACCGACGAAGGAGTAGCCGCTCATGCACATGCGCTGCATCTGTACGTTTGAAATCCATAAGTGCTCCCAAGTGGCGACGTTATCGCCCGTCCAAGTCGATGAAAAACGCTGGGTACCGGCATAGGCCGCACGGGTGATGACCATGGGTCTTTTCGGGTAGACATATTTCTTGACACCTTCGTAGGTGGCCCTTACCATTTGCATACCATATACGTTGTGCGCTTTTCGATGGCTGCAAGGGTGGCCGTCATAGTTGTGCCGGGTATCCAAGGGCGCGGTCTTGGTCGGTACTTCCATAACAGCGGGTTCGTTCATATCGTTCCAAACCGCATGAACTCCGAGTTCGGACATGAATTCCTTATAAAGACCCGCCCACCATTCCCGTACTTCGGGATTTGTAAAGTCGGGGAAACTACATTCCCCCGGCCATACCTTTCCTTTCATGTTAGGGCCGTCTGCGCGTTTGCAGAAATAGTCGTTTTCCATGGCTTCTTGATAGACCCAATACTCTTTGTCTATTTTGATGCCGGGATCTATCATGATTACGGTCTTGAAGCCGTCCTTCTCCAATTCGCCGATCATGCGTTTCGGATCCGGGAATTTTGTTTTATCCCAAGTAAAACAACGAAACCCATCCATATAATCGATATCCAAATAAATAGCATCGCAGGGTATTTTTTCGTCCCTGAACTTTTGGGCGATTTCCTTTACTTGGCTTTCGGGAAAATAGCTCCATTTTGATTGATGGTATCCCAAGGCCCAAAGGGGCGGTAGTTCAGGTGCACCCGTCAAGTTCGTATAGGCCCGGACCACTTTGTACATTTCGGGGCCGTAGAAGAAATAATAGTTCATTTCCCCGCCATCTGCCCAATAACTGGTCGTACTACGTCGTTCGTGGGCAAAATCGAAATGGGTCTTGAAACTGTTGTCGAAAAAGATACCGTAGGCCTGTCCCCCATGGAGTCCGATATAAAAAGGGATGGCCTTGTACAGGGGGTCTTGGTCTTTAGCGTAGGCATATTGGTCGGTGACCCAATTGCTGACACTTTTCCCCTTTAAATTGCTGTGGGTGGCCTTGTCGCCCATACCGTAGTAACTTTCGGAATTTTGGGTGATTTTGCCCATTTTTACGGTATTTCCGCCGTATTCGTAATTTTCTTCCCAGTGAAAACCAAGTTCGTCTTCGTTGATGATATTCCCATCGAGATCTGAAATCTGGGTCCGTAAGGTTTTTTTGTCGACCAGCACTTGGACTTTGGAGGTCTCGATGATATATTCCGTCTTCGTTTCGGCGATGTCAAGGTGGTTATAGCCCCTTCGGGCATCGGGATCGATAGCATACGAAAAATCGGGCTGAAAGGTATGCTCTGTGGCATAGCGAAACCGAATGGTGCGATCTTGGATAACCGTAATCTCGAGTATTACCCCATTGTCGGTCGTAAAGTAAAATCGATCTTTATCCCTTATATAATGGACAATATGGTTGGGATAGAGATTGCCTTTGTATTCCAGGTCTGTATTGGTAATCATGCAGTAAATCTTTAAAGACCAGCAAAAATAAGCATATTAACTTTTAGTTACGAAATGCTTTATCACCAATTGTGAACTACAACGTTGTCGTAGAACTGGCCTACTGAAAAACGACGATACTCAAAGGCGGAATAGTCAATTCGATAGACTGCTCGCGGCCGTTCCATGGTTTTTCGATGAGTTGGGTCAGTTTAGTTTTCATGCCCGATCCGCCGTATTTCTTGTCGTCGCTATTCAAGATTTCCTTTATTTTTCCGGAATCCTTGGGAATACCGATTTTATAATTCTCCCTAGGGATCGGCGTAAAGTTGCAAGCGACAAAAAGATCGTTCTTGGTATCGTGCCCTCTTCGGATATAGGTCAAAACGGAATTTGCATGATCCCCGTAATCGATCCATTGAAAGCCATCGGGACTGAACTGTTTTTCGTAAAGCGCCGGTTGGCCCTTGTACATCTTGTTTAAATCCTTGACCAATGCCTGAACTCCAGCATGAACTTCATATTGCGTCAAATGCCAATCGAGGCTTTGCAGAAAGTTCCATTCCGAGGTCTGGCCAAATTCCCCGCCCTGGAAAATGAGCTTGGTGCCGGGGTGGGTGAACATATAGCCGAACATCAGGCGTAAATTCGCAAATTGCTGCCATTCATCGCCGGGCATACGATAGACCAGCGACTGCTTCCCGTAAACGACCTCATCATGTGAAAATGGAAGCATAAAGTTTTCCGTAAAAGCGTAGGTCATACTAAAGGTCAGGTCGTTCTGGTGGTGCTTGCGATAGATGGGCTCTTTTTTGAAATATTCGAGGGTATCGTGCATCCATCCCATCATCCATTTCATGCCGAAACCGAGTCCCCCGTATTGTACGGGTTTCGATACCCCGGTAAAGGCCGTCGATTCTTCGGCAATGGTCTGAACATCGGGGAAGCTGCCATAGACCGCCTCGTTAAATTCCCTGATAAACGATAGGGCTTCGAGATATTCGTTGTTGCCGTACATGTTGGGCTGCCATTCGCCTTCCTCCCGTGAATAATCCAAATATATCATGGAGGCTACGGCATCTACCCGAAGGGCATCGACATGATATTGATCTAGCCAAAAAAGGGCGTTACTGATCAAAAAGGCACGGACCTCGTTTCGGCCATAATTAAAGATAAGGCTCTTCCAATCGGGGTGATATCCCTTTTGTCTGTCGGGATGCTCGTATAGATGCGACCCGTCGAAAAATCCGAGACCGTGGGCATCCTCGGGGAAATGGGAGGGTACCCAGTCCAATATCACGCCGATACCGGCCTGGTGCAGTTTATCGACCAACAGTTTGAAGCCTGCCGGGTCCCCGAAACGCGAGGTCGGGGCGAAGTATCCGGTAAGCTGGTAGCCCCAGGACGGGTCATAGGGAAATTCCATGATCGGCATAAACTCCACATGGGTAAAACCCATTTCTTTCACGTATTCGACCAGATCTTTGGCCAGTTGTGTATACGTAAAGAAGGTGTTGTCCGCATTGCGTTTCCAAGAACCAAGGTGGACTTCATAGACCGAAAACGGGGTATCCAACGAATTTTTTGATTTTCGGTTGCCCATCCACTTCTTGTCCTTCCAATCGTAATCGGCTTCCCAAATGACAGAGGCCGTTTTCGGGGGCTGTTCGCAATATCGGGCAAAGGGATCCGCCTTTTCGGTCACTACCCCGTGATTGTTCGAATGGATCTTATACTTGTAGATTTCGCCTTGGCCGATTTCGGGAATAAAACCTTCCCAGATACCACTGGCGTCCCACCGTACATGTAAAAGATGCTCGTACTCGTTCCAACTATTGAAATTGCCGACCACCGATACCGAGCGCGCCGTCGGTGCCCAGACCGCAAAATAGGTGCCTTTGACCCCATTGAGTTCCATGGGGTGCGATCCCAATTTTTCATAGAGGCGAAAGTGCTTGCCCGATTTGAAGAGATCGATATCGAAATCGGAAAATAGACTGTAAACGGTTACGTCTGCCATAGTGCTGGATGTTGGATTAGTAATAGAAATCGGCGTCAAATCTAAGCAACTTTGCCCAATGCCTCACTTCTTTCCCTTAAACTTAAGGAGTTTTCTTGTTTTTCGGGATAAAAGATACGCTTTTTTGAAAAACGGAACGCTTTTTGAAACTTTAAGTTTAGATTACGGAATATAAACCTTTTAAAATTTAGAATTATGAAAAACATAGCAGTAGTATTTGGTGCATTTTTGACCCTATTTTTTGTATCATGTGAAGGTGATCCGGGGCCTCCGGGATTTGATGGTCTTGATGGTCCGCAAGGGCCAGCAGGTCCAGCCGCTGGACAGGTAATTGATATCTTTGGTGATTTTGCCGCTGATAGTAATTACGGATTTTTCTATAGTTTTCAGGATGACGGAATCGAGGTTTTAGAAACTGATGTTGTCTTGGTATATCTCTCCTTCGACCAAGTAGAGGATAATAATGGTGAACCTGTCGATATTTGGAGGCTGCTGCCTCAAACCAGACTTTTAGATCAAGGCATCTTACAATATAATTACGAACACGATTTTTTCCGCGTAGATATCTTTCTGGAGTCCGATTTTGATTTGAGCACCTTAGAACCGGGAGATACGGATAATCAAAAGTTTAGAATCGCTATATTGCCAGCGGATTTTGTGCAAACAGCAAAACTGGATAAATCCAACATCGGTTCTGTAATGAGTTCTTTAGGAATTTCGGAAAAGGATGTTCCGAAAATAAGAACTAATTAATAGTTGTTCTTTCATGAATTGTAGAACCCTGCTTTCAAAGCAGGGTTCTATTTTTACTTTGGATGTATCTTTAATCCCAATAAAAACTTTAGTATGAAATCCCCGTAGATATAGTTGAAAGGATATTGCCTCGATCACGTCTAAAACAAACACATATAAAACTCAAACATCATGTATATGAAAACGGCATTTGCACTCTGTCTGTTACTGACCGGCTGTAATGGAAATTCACAGGAAAGTAAAACGGCGATGACACAGGATGACCAAGCCGAAAAGAAATTCGAGGTCGTCAAAACGGACGCTGAGTGGCAGGCAGCGCTCACCCCCATAGAATATCAGGTGTTGCGCCATGCCGCTACTGAAAATCCGTTTAGCAGTGAATTGCTCGATAATAAAGAGGATGGCACCTATGTCTGCGCCGGCTGCGGTACCGAGGTCTTTAAGAGCGATACCAAATTCAAATCCGGCACCGGATGGCCCAGTTTTTATAGGGAAATCGAAGGTAATGTCGCCTATGATGTCGATTATAAAATCGGTTACAAGCGTACCGAAGAGCATTGTGCCACCTGTGGTGGCCACCTCGGCCATGTTTTTGAGGATGGTCCCGAACCTACCGGTTTGCGACATTGTGTAAATGGGGCTGCATTGAATTTTGTTCCGGCGGGGGAGTAGGTTGAAAGTAGCGGTTGGTAGTTGAAGTTGGCAGAATGATTCTGCCTGCATATGAGATTATGTAGTAACTGGTTTAAGGTCCAATCGCTACTGCATAGCTGTTCAAGGTTTGAAGTATTCATTGAATACTTCGAACCTTGATTTTTTTGGTCCAGAAACTTCGAAGGGTACTTGGGATTTGGAATTTCATTTCCGTACTT
>NZ_JBGTHY010000528.1:0-3549 GCF_041745955.1 Pricia sp. | reverse complement strand
GTTCATCGATGACATTGGGGAGGTATTTAGGATGTCTTGTAGGAAAACCATAATGACGGCCCTCTTGAATATGCAAAAGTTCATCATATGGGTTACCATTGGGCGCCCACGTAGCCCCTTCTTGATCCGTAGCGAACAAGTCTCCCTCTTTATTAAATGCCATGGCAACCGGAAATCGTGTTCCCGTTACGAATATTTCCCGTGCACTACTGCCGGGCCTCACTTTCAAAATTGTTCCCCTTTCACTTTCAAGATTATATTTGGAGTTACCCAAGGAATCGACCATGTAGGGTTTGGTAAAATCAGCGGACCCCAATGCAAAGAAGATATTGCCCTTTTTATCCTTGGCAATCCCAAAAGCATCTACACCGGTCGCAGTTGTTCCTGTATAAACCGAGGGCTTTTCCCAATCCGATGTGATTATTTCTTCTGTTTCGGCGATGCCATCGTTATCCAGATCTTTAATCAAGGAAACCTTGTTAAGACATGTTACGTAGATGCCTTCGTCGGCAACAACCATTCCGACCGGGGACACCAAGGGTTTTTTATCCCACCAATAGTACGCTTTGTCTTCCAATCCATCGCCATCGGTATCCGAAAGCACATAAATGTTGCCATCATAAGCCAGGGCGTACAGCTTTCCGTCAGAACCATAACGGACTACGTTAATATTGTTCAGATCAAGGGATATTTCTTTCACCGAGAAACCGGGCACCAGTACCTGCAAGGGGGGAATACTATCATTTTGGGCCGAATCTAGATTGGAGGCCGTATCCTTCATTTCAGTTTCCTTGGGCCCGCAACCGGTAAATAAGCAAAAAAACGCAATTGATAAAAAAGAAAAAGAAAGAACGGCCCTACCCTTAACGTAAAGTTGTGAGACTGTGCTTTGGAATTTAAATCGTTTATTTCTCATAATTTATTTACTTATTTCCGTTTACCATCCCTAAAAATTTTTCGACCGCTTTTTCCGCAAATATTGGGTCATTAATATTGGCGTCGATCTCTTCAATATCAATTTTAGGACTAAGGTTACTTTTTAAGGCTTCGACAAATGCCTGATCCGCCTGCGGGTCCCAGAAAATTTGAGGTTCGCCTTTTTCATTTATTGAATCGAGCATTGAAAAACCCTTGGTTGGGATAATAAATGCTATTTTGCCTTTTGCGACATTCGCCTTTTGAGCAAATATTTTTCCCAGTTTCCGGTTCTCTTCTACGGTCGTCCTCATCAAAGTTACATTGGGATTCCACTGATAAAACAGGCGATTCTTGTACCGGGAATCGATGGTGCTTGGTCCCGCAAAATTGCACATATCTATACATCCCGGGGCTATAAGATGGGGGATGCCGAGTTTTCCAGGCCCTTCGAGCCTCTCGGTTCCTGCGTCAAAAACCCCACCGCATAGGGTGTCGGCCCACTCTGTGGTCGTTATATCCAACACGGCTTCAATAACACCGTCGTTGACCAATTTTTCCATGGTTTTACCTCCAGCTCCGGTAGCATGGAAAACAAGAACCTCAAAACCCTTTGAACTAAGCATTTCACGACACCGATCAATACATGCCGTAGTATTACCGAACATCGAGGCGGCAACAATGGGTTTCTCATTTTCGACTTTTATTTTTACTTCGAGCATTCCCGCCAATGCAGCTACGGCATTTGTCAGGAAAACTTTACTTATGGAATTGATTCCGGATATATCGGTCAATGATGGCATCAAAATAATGTCGCTCGTGCCCAAATAGGGACTGACATCCCCCGACGCTACCGTAGAAATACAAATTTTAGGCATGCCAAAAGGCAAAACACGCATGGCCGCAGTTACCATATTAGTGCCTGCTGTACCGCCCATCCCTATTATCCCGTCAAATTTTTCCTTTTCATACAAACTACTGGTTATCTCACTGGCCCCATTTGACATTGCTGCGATTGCCTTACCACGATCATTTGCATCCCGAAGGGTAGAGAGGTCGGTTCCTCCGGCCTTTGCAACTTCTTCAGACACTACATCAATATGAAATAAGTCTGTAGCGCCCATAACACCGGTGTTGATAGTAATTACTCGGTACCCTCTTTCTTTTTCAAAAAGGTCTATGACGAATTTATATTCGACAGCCTTGGTATCAAAAGCACCGACCACTACAACTTTTTTAGACATTTTTAGGCTTTTTTGTTTTGAATTTCATTTGTTTGAATTTTATGATCTGATTGGTTATCGCCGTCTCGGTAGGGAGCCGCTCCATTGAACTGGCGCCATAAAACCCATCTATTCCTTCTACTCGATCCAGTACATATTGGGCATCCTCGGGTTGTGCTATCGGGCCCCCGTGGCACAAAACGATAACCTCATTATTCAAGTTTTTACTTATATTGACAATGTCTTGAATCTCTAGGATACATTCATCTATGGTTTTTGAAGTTTTGGCTCCTATTTTTCCTTTCGTGGTGAGACCCATGTGCGCCACTATGATGTCGGCACCGGCCTCCGTCATCAGCTTGGCTTCCTTAGTATTAAATACATAGGGTGTCGTTAGCATTTCTAGACTTCGAGCTGCCTTTATACATTCTACTTCTAGCATATAGCTCATACCTGTCTCTTCCAAATTGGCCCTAAAGCCCCCATCTATCAAACCTACTGTCGGGAAATTTTGAATACCTGCAAACCCCATGCTTTTCAGGTCTTTTAAAAAGGAATCCCGAAGCATAAACGGATCTGTACCGCACACACCGGCCAATACAGGGGTGTGTTTTACAGCCGGTAGGATTTCATAGGCCATCTCCTTGACAATTTCATTGGCATTACCGTAAGGCAATAAACCTGCTAAAGAACCTCGACCTGCCATTCGGTAGCGACCCGAATTATAAATAACTATAAGGTCAATGCCCCCGGCCTCCTCACTCTGGGCCGAAATTCCGGCGCCTGCTCCCCCACCGATGATAGGTTGCCCTTGGGAGATTTTTTCTTTGAGATTCGCAAGAATCTCTGTTCTAGATTGTGTAATCATTTATTTTTTAGTAAAATATTAATGAAATTTAATATATAATTGGCAAAAATTGTTCCATCTTCAATACATTAACACTAATAATATATAAGTTGTTTGTTCTTAAATACTTACACATATACGATATTTTATTTTTCAATTTTTTCTTCCATTTTACCAAAAGAATATGTTACTTTGAGTAACACATTTGTTACCTAAGGTAACAAATTTTTAAAATTTGAATTGGAACTGGTTTAAACTTTTTTCTTATTCTTCTTTTTGAATTTGTTAAGCGCTATCACAATGAATGCCAGATAGTTGAACCCTTTCCAGCTTTCGACCGTTGTATCGAACCTGTTGAGCAAGGAACGGAAGCTGTCCATCCATGCGTTGGTGCGCTCTACGGCATACCTTTCATCATAGAGCTCCTTGTCGAAATATTCGTCCCTATCGTTGTCCCCGTTACGTTTATTGAAACAGATGTTCGCGTTGATATCATTTTTGTAACAGGAATTACGGAAGTCCATTGAATCGAACCCGGCATCGGCGTTCATGAACAGCCCCTCC
>NZ_JBGTHY010000527.1:0-4104 GCF_041745955.1 Pricia sp. | reverse complement strand
GATTTTATGGTCGAGGAAACGGAAGAGCCTTCCAAAGAAAGAAAGGAAAAACCGGAAGATGAATCTGAAGCACCAAAATCAGGGGAGAAAATAAAGATTCCCTCTTTTTTGGATGTTACCATCAATGCGGCGGCCAACACGGTGCTTTACGATAATTTGACATTAAAGGATGTCAAGGGAACGCTACGCATCAAAGATGAAACTGCCACGCTTTCGAACATGACCTCCTCCATTTTCGACGGAAAAATGGCCTTTAACGGCGCCGTCTCCACCAAACCGGATACCCCGACTTTTGACATGAAACTCGATATGAGCCAATTGCAGATCGCGGAGACCTTTAAATCGTTAGAGCTGTTCAAGTCGCTGGCACCGATCGCACAAGTACTGCAGGGCAAGCTCAACTCCGATATTTCGCTTTCCGGAAACCTCACCGATGACCTGCTACCCGACCTGATGACCTTAAGCGGTACTATTCTGGCAAACATCATGACCGAGAAAATCGATACCGAAAAAGCCCCGTTATTGTCCGCTTTGGACAGTAAGCTCAGTTTTATCGATTTGGACCAATTGAACCTAAAAGATCTGAAGACGAAAATGTCCTTTGAAAACGGATTGGTTTCCGTAGAGCCCTTTACCGTGAACTATCAGGATATCGCCATCAACATAGGCGGAAACCACACTTTTGACAAAAAGCTGGATTATAAAGCGACCATGGATGTGCCCGCAAAGTACCTGGGCGGCGAAGTGAACAAATTATTGTCCCAAATTGGGGAAGACGATTTAGAAAATCTGACCATTCCGGTCGTTGCAAATATCGGGGGCAACTATTCGAGTCCTAATGTTACCACCGACTTGACGTCGGGTATGAAGAGCCTGACGAGTAAACTGGTAGAAATCCAAAAACAAAAACTCGTCAATAAAGGCAAGGACAAAGTCAAAGATTTAATTGGCGATGCCATAGGCGGTAAGGATTCGGATAAAGATGACGCCAAAAATCAGGATGCCAAAGAAATTTTGGGCGATTTGTTGGGCGACAAGAAAACGGATTCCGTACCGGGAAAAACCGACCCTGAATCCCCGAAAAAAGAGGAGGAAGTCAAGGAAAAAGCCAAAAATATCTTAGGGGGATTGCTGGGCGGCAAAAAGAAGGATAGTTCGAATTAAACTCGTCCTACAAGGACCTCCGCCGAAAAATCAGGGAGCACCTTGCAGGTAGCGCCGAAAAATTTTGAAATTTGGAATTTGGTGCTTGGAGTTTTATATTTTTACCACCATTTTCCCCTTGTTCTTCCCATTGAACAGATCAAGAAACGCCTGTGGGATATTCTCAAAACCTTCAACAATAGTTTCCTCGTAAGTCAATTTACCCTCGTTCAACCATTCCGCCAACTGTTTGGTGGCGGGTCCGAATTCTTTGGCATGCTGCCGCACTAAAAAGCCTTGCATGAGGACCGTTTTTTTGACCATAATGCCCTCGTAACGCGGGCCCATGGGAACTTCCGTTTTGTTGTAGAGCGAAATAGCGCCACAATTGATAACACGTCCGTTTTCGTTGATGTTCTGCATCGCGGCATCGAGAATTTCGCCGCCCACATTATCGAAATAGACATCGACTCCCTCTGGGCAGGCTTCTGCAATCGCCTTCTTCATATCATCGGTGGTTTTGTAGTTAATGCCTTTATCAAAACCGAAGGTATCTTTCATCAGTTTTAATTTCTCATCGGTTCCTGCGATACCGACCACATGACAGCCCTTTATCTTTCCGATTTGGCCGACCGTACTGCCTACGGCACCCGACGCACCAGATACCAACAGAGTTTCCCCGTTCTTAAGGTTGCCAATATGCTCTAGGCTGATATATGCGGTGAGTCCCGTAAGGCCTAACACACCGAGGTAGGCCGATAGCGACGCTTTTTCGGGGTCGACTTTATTAAGGCCTTTTCCGGTCGAGGTCTGGAACTCTTTCCATTGGAGCATCCCGTTGACAAAATCGCCCTTTTTAAAATTGTCGTTGTTCGATTCGACTATTTCGGCGATTATTCCCGATTCAACGGGTTCGTTCAGGCGAAAAGGTTCAACGTATGACTTTTGGTCACGCATCCTACCCCGCAAATAGGGGTCAACAGATACAAACTTGCTTTTTAAAAGTATCTCACCATCGCCCGCCACCGGTTTTTCTTCTTCGATAAATTCGAAATCGTCGAGTTGCGGTGTTCCTTCGGGTCTATTTTTAAGATGTATTATGCGGTTCATGCCGTAGTGTTTTTAATTTTCATAAATGATAGTGAAATGTAACGGGAACATTTGACGCAAAACAAGGCAATTGTAATGCGTTTTTCACCGGTAGACCAGTTTATTTAATTTCCAATCCCACATAATACCCCTCGCTGCCCCTAACATTAAAAACGATGTCGTCTTCAAAGATGAAATACTGGCCTTTGATGCCTTTCAATACCCCGGAATACTCAGGGGTTTTATCCAAATTAAGACTTTTGACTTTTTCAGGATACCGGATCACTGGGTATTCGAGATTGGTTTCCGAATTCGAGGCGATAAAATAATCGATGGCCTCATCGGGAATGTACGTTTTCAGTTTGTTGCGCCATTCGACCAGATCTTTATCATCGACCTGATTGGTCAACATCTTCCGCCAGTTCGTTTTATCGCCAACGTGGTCCTTTAGGGCTACCTCGGTAATTCCCGCCAGATACCGGTTGGGGGTCTCTACGATTTCAATGGCCTCGTGTGCTCCCTGGTCGATCCATCGGGTAGGTACCTGTGATTTTCGGGTAACGCCTACCTTGATATTGCTAGAATTGGCCAAATAGACGATATGCGGCTGCAGCTGTACCTTTTTTTCGTAATCGAGATCTCTATCCTCTTTATCGAGATGGGCGGTACTCAGTTCGGGGCGCATAATCCAGTCGCCGGCCGAGGGGATATCGAAAAAACAGTTTTTACAGAATCCCTGTCGATATATCGGTCGGTCTTCGCCACAGTTCAGGCACTGATATTTGATGAAACGGATGGTCAACGACTTGTCGAGTACTTGGTTCACGTTTAGAAAATCATCCTCAAAAAGCATATAGTATTGAATAGGATGTCCGATTTCGGTCCTCATTTTTCGTAGTACGCCTTCGTATTGCATGTTTTCAAATTTGAAAATGATAACTTTTAGAGCTATTTTAGGCGGATAAAGATATCCAAAAAATGCCGATACCCATAGTTAATTCCATAGCGTCATGGCTGCTGAAAAAGCGCTTTCATCAGATAGAGCTTTTTCTGAAGTATCCGGCGGAAGTACAGGAAGAGGTATTGCAACAATTGCTTGAGATCGCCGAGGATACCGAAATAGGCAGAAAGTACGAATTCGGTACCATTGCGAACTATGCAACGTTTCGGGAACGGGTACCCATCGTCTCGTACGAGGATATACAACCAATTATTGAACGGACGCGCCGCGGCGAACAGAACCTGTTTTGGCCGACGTCTATCAAATGGTTCGCAAAAAGCAGCGGTACTACCGATGCGAAAAGTAAGTTTATTCCCGTAAGTTCAGAGGCCTTGGAAGACTGCCATTATAAATCGGCCAAAGACCTACTTTGCCTGTACCTGAACAACAACGAAAATTCACAGCTTTTTTTAGGGAAAAGCCTTCGTCTCGGCGGAAGCAAGGAACTGTACGAAGATAATGGTTCGTTTTTCGGCGACCTGTCCGCTATCCTGATCGACAACATGCCGCTATGGGCAGAATTCAGCAGCACGCCCAGCAGTAAGGTTTCTTTGATGAGCGAATGGGAAAGCAAGCTAAAGGCCATAATCCAGGAGAGTACCCAAGAAAACGTGACCAGCTTGGCAGGTGTTCCCTCTTGGATGCTGGTGCTGCTCAACCAAATTATCGAGGAAACCGGAAAGGACCATATTTTTCAGGTCTGGGAAAATCTCGAGGTCTATTTTCACGGAGGGGTAAGTTTTAGTCCCTATAAAGAACAATACCGCAATCTGTTTCCCCGCAAAAATTTCAGGTATTACGAAATTTATAATGCTTCCGAAGGGTTTTTTGCCATTCAGGACAGGAACAATTCCGATGAGTTACTGTTGATG
>NZ_JBGTHY010000526.1:0-2137 GCF_041745955.1 Pricia sp. | reverse complement strand
GGGAGTGGATGCCACAGGAAGTCTTGAGAGCCTTTACAACGCCATCAGGGGCCAAATGGAGAACCAAGAAAATATATATGCCCTCCTAGAGGTTACTACCGATGAATATTTGGTGCCCACACGGGGTACGGATTGGGGGGACAACGGAGTTTGGCGTACATTACATCAGCATACATGGAGTCCTACGCATGAACGTATCAAGACAACTTGGAATGATATGAACCAAAACGTATTCAACGCCACCGCGATTATCGATGACAGAAGCAATGCCAGCCTGCAGCAAGTAGCCGAAGCCAAATTTTTACGGGCTTTGAGTATGTACTGGTTGGTCGATCTTTTCGGCCAGGTACCTTTCAGGACCCCAGATGAAGGTCCAGAAATCAATCCGACCGTCATGTCGAGGACCGAAGCCTTTGATTTCGCTGTCAATGATTTAAACGAGGCGATACCGGATTTACCTGCTAAAAGTGATTTTCAAAGTCTGAACAAGACCACCAAGGCCGCTGGGCGCTATTTATTGGCCAAGTTGTATTTGAACAAACATATTTTTACCGGCTCTGGAACCCCGGATGCTGGGGATATGACGCAGGTAATCAGTCTTGTGGATGATATCAAGGCGGAGGGTTTTGATCTTCAAGCGGGTTATTTTGAACTGTTTACGGAGGCAGAGGATAGTGAAACCATATTCTTTACCACCTCAAGTGTCGGTAACAATATCTGGAACTCCCTTCACTATAACCAAGTTGTTCCTGACCAGAGTGGTGGGTGGAACGGTTTTACTACGTTGGCAGAATTTTATGATTCCTTCGAAGGAGATCCGAATATCAACGTACCGGGGTCGGGACAAGAAGAGCGCCGAGGTTTCGTTCCTACCGATGGAACTAATTTTGGAATAGGGAATGGTTTCTTGATTGGCCAACAGTACGATGCCAATGGCAATCCCTATCAGGATAGACAAGGAAGCCCGTTATCGTTTACCAAAACCTTACCCAATGGCTTAATCGTAAATGGCGAGACAACTGGTATACGGTTGCTTAAGTACAACCCTGCGAATGGGGCTTTTGCCAATCATAAGGTAATATTTCGGTATGCGGACGCCCATCTGATGAAGGCCGAGGCCATGATGCGCAGCGGAGGGGATGCGACCGCATTGGTCAACGAATTACGTGTTTTGCGAGAGGCCAATCCTTTAGGTAGCGTTAGCGAAGCCGATTTGTTAGCGGAACGTGGCCGCGAACTCTATGGTGAGCTTTGGAGAAGAAATGACCTTATTAGATTCGGTCAGTTCACCGCTCCGTGGGCCTTTAAGGAAATTACAGGTGATGAGACAAAAAATCTATTTCCCATTCCTTCCACAGCCCTAATTTCAAACCCGAACTTGGTACAGAACGAAGGTTATTAAGTTTATAAATTTTTAAGTGTTTAGAAAGCCCTGACGACAACCGTCAGGGCTTTTTTTGTTTCGCAGTTTGCCATATCAAAACAAAAGCGATAACTTGGCTATCCATTAATTATCACTTCAAAATATATGTATTCCATCGGTTATGATATCGGCAGTTCTTCGATCAAAGCGGCATTGGTAGAGACCGCTACCGGAAAAAGCATCGCCGTTGTCAGCGAGCCCAAGGTTGAAATGGAGATGACCGCCCTGAAAAATGGCTGGGCCGAACAGCACCCCGATACTTGGTGGACCCATGTTTGCACAGCTACCCAGTCACTAATAACGGATAACCATATCAATACTTCCGATATCACCGGAATCGGCATTTCGTACCAAATGCACGGATTGGTAGTTGTCGATGAGAGGGGTAAGCCGTTGCGTGATTCCATCATCTGGTGCGATAGCCGGGCCGTAGAAATCGGCCAAAAGGCATTTGACGATGTAGGCAACGAAAAATGTGCTGAGCATCTTTTGAATTCCCCAGCTAACTTTACGGCATCCAAATTGAAATGGGTCAAGGAAAACGAGCCTGATATTTATGCCGGCATCCACAAGTTTATGCTGCCCGGTGACTATATCGCCTATAAATTGAGTGGAAACATAAATACCACATTTTCAGGGCTCTCCGAAGGAATTTTATGGGATTTCAAATCAGGTTCCATCGCCGATTGGTTGATGGAATATTATGGGCTTGAA
>NZ_JBGTHY010000525.1:0-2145 GCF_041745955.1 Pricia sp. | reverse complement strand
CGGATACTTCAAAAACGGATATCGATAAAAAAATCCAAGGCGAGAGAGTGGCGGCCCAAGGAAATCCAAATACCATTTCTGAAAACCCGGATAAGGCAATCGTCCTAAATAATCAAATCGGAAAGAGTGATATTTCAAATGATACAATAGTCAATGGCAACAAAAAATCCATTTTTGAGGTACTCGAAGCGCAAGATAAAGAAGAGGAGGTTGTCGGAGAATCCGATAGTCGCTGGTCAGCCGGGCCGAATGTTGCCCCCGTCTATTTCAATGCTATGGGCGAAGGATCTCCCATTGACCCCGGTTTTTCACCAAATGCCAAATCGGGTACTACAAATATGAGCTACGGAGTATCCATAGCCTACGCCGTAACTAAAAAGTTGAGTGTACGTTCCGGCATCCACAAGGCAGAGTATGGGTATAACACCAACAACGTAGGGTTTTCGCCAACATTAGCGGTCTCGACAAGCGGCAGATTGCAAAATATCGACTATACCGACGGCCCCGGGATTCTTGCGGAGAACAGTCCTAATTTGAATTTGGATTCTTCCAACGGCTTGACTCCGGAGTTCAGTTCCTTGAATTCCGCTCGTGATGGCACTATAGCCCAAAGTTTCGGTTACCTCGAAGTACCTTTGGAACTCGATTACGCACTGATCGACCGTCGGTTCGGCGTGAACTTGGTGGGCGGTATCAGCTCTTTGTTTTTGATCGACAACTCCGTCACCCTGAATTCCGGTGAGCTGACTACCGAAATCGGCGAGGCCCGTAATTTGAACGACCTTAACTTTAGCACCAATGTCGGCTTTGGAGTCAATTATAAGTTTACCCCAAAAGTGCAACTGAATATCGAGCCGGTCTTTAAATATCAACTGAACACCTTCTCTAATGTTTCCGGTGATTTTCGGCCATTTTCAATCGGGGTGTATAGCGGGCTGAATTTTAGGTTTTGATTTTTGGTCATCTGTCTCGTCAATTGGGCATAAATCAATTATGACTTTTCAAACGCTTTTCAGCTCCCTTGAGATAATATTCCTCACATCCTCCCTAAGCGTACCCTTATCCTCTTCACCTAAAAGGCCCGTTTCAAAAAAACGATGCACTTTGGCACGTATTCTCCCTGGCCCACCACTGAAGAACGTAAACGAAAATCGCTTTTTATTGTCATAGAAGGTCATCGGCACTACGGGAATAGTATGGGCAACTGCCATTTTGAAGGCACCATCCTTAAATGGACCCAATAAAACGGTTTCATCATCCGGTACTCCGCCCTCGGGAAAAATGCAGATACTGAGGCCTTGGTTCAAACGTTTTTGCGCCCGCCGATAGACTCCGGTTCTGCTTTTGGTATCCTCACGGTCTACCAAGATACATACGCGTTTATAGAAAAATCCAAAAAGGGGAATCTTGACCAATTCCTTTTTTCCGACAAAAACGAATGGATTTCTACTGATGTGGAGCATTAGCATAATGTCAAGCATACTTGTATGGTTGGCTACCAGCATATAGCTTTTTCGTTGTTCCATTTTCTGCTCCCATTCGATTTGTGGCAGACAGCCCATCCCATATAAAATGGGTGTCGCCCACAGATTTCTGGCCATCCAAAAAAATTGTGGATACCATTTTTCTGAAAGTGTTGCCAACACTAAAAAGGGAAAGAAAATAATAATGGGCAGGGCGACCAAAATATAGAACCAGATTCGGTACAGCGTGTAGCCTATTTTTTTACATATGGAGCGCATTGGTCAAAAGTAACAATTTTAGGAGGTATCACCGATTTCTTTATCTTTGGCTTCCCTAGAATCAAACGGATTTTTATACGGTTTATGATTCGGGACAAAGATTCGTGTTACTTCGTGAAAATTGTGTCTTCGGTTGACACGAATTGCACTAACCCGCCTGCCGGAAGGGCTGGTTTTCAATAAAATTTACAAATTAATTATGAGGATTTTAGAATCTGAAACAAGAAAACAATGGCAAGAATCTTAACGGGCATACAAAGCACGGGCACACCACATTTGGGCAACATTTTAGGGGCAATCATGCCGGCAATCGAAATGGCGCAGCACCCCGAAAACGAATCCTTCCTTTTTATTGCGGACATGCATTCGCTGACCCAGGTAAAAAATGCGGATGAACTACGGC
>NZ_JBGTHY010000524.1:0-3688 GCF_041745955.1 Pricia sp. | reverse complement strand
GTTTTCAAATGCCGCGTCCCTATCTAGAACTGAAGCCATAGCTTTTTTTTTGTTAAACAAAGTTAACAAGTTCAGGCAATCTATTAAATTATTTAGTTATAAATTTGGATTTAGATGAATGAGACGTTGCGAATAACTTTTCTAGGAACCGGTACATCCCAAGGTATCCCAATTATCGGCAGTAAACATCCCGTTTGTTTAAGTGATGATCAAAAGGACAAAAGATTACGGGTATCCGTTTTGATTTCTTGGGATAGCTACAATTATGTCATCGACTGTGGCCCTGACTTCCGGCAGCAGATGCTCGCCTACAATGTCCATAAATTGGATGGCATCCTCTTTACCCACGAACATTCAGATCATACGGCAGGGCTTGACGACATCCGTCCCTATTTTTTCCGTCAGGGAGATATTCCCATATTCGCCCATAAAAGGGTCGCAGATTCCTTGCGCAAACGTTTCGATTATATTTTTTCGGATACCAATCGGTATCCTGGCGCACCCTGTGTCGATGTCAATCTGGTCGAAAACAATCATCCGTTTATTTTGGGCGATATCTCTGTGGTACCTATATCAGCCAAACATAACCGGATACAGGTATTCGGTTACCGCTTTTGGGATTTTACGTATCTAACGGACGTAAAAACAATGGATGAAAGAGAAATGGACAAAATCAAAGGCTCTAAAGTTTTAGTGGTCAACGCCCTGAGGGAGGAGGCCCACCATTCCCATTTCAACTTGGAGGAGGCCTTGGCATTCGTGGAAAAGGTAAAGCCCGAAACCGCTTATTTCACTCATATCAGCCACCTTTTGGGATTTCACGCAGAAGTGGAAAAAAAATTGCCCGAAGGCGTGCACTTGGCGTATGATGGGTTGGTCGTCGAGATATGAGATGTGGGATTTGAGAAGTGGCGTTCGAGGCAATAGACGGTTGATTTTAGACGTTATGATTGTGGGCAAGAACCCCGGAAAAATAATAAAGACCTAAGGGGCGCAAATCTTGCGTCTCCTGACTAAAAATAGAATAGAATTGAAAAGTAAAATATTCCTATACCTATTTCTTTTTATGGCGCTCATTAGCCTGTACCTTTTTGTTAGTAGTGGCAAGATGGCGGAAGCCAAGGATGCCCAGATCGAAAACCTTCAGGCCGATGTGGAACAATTGCAGGATTCCGTTAAAAATACCCAATTAAAAGTGCTGGAAATGCAGTATTTTTCTTTGGAAAACAATGATGATGCCCTGGCTTACTATGATCATTTAGCCCTAAAAGAACCTTCGGGCTATATATCCGATAAACTACTGGAGACCAATGAAAGCAAAGGCACCAATCCGCTTGTGCCTTATGAAGGTATGGAAGGTGATTTTAAGATCAATAAAATCAAGGTGCTGAACCACAAATGGATATTGGCCGATTTTTCCGATGGAAAATATTGGGGCGAATTGCTTATTAAATACGAACTGAAGGACGACTTGGGTGTGGACTTTACCTTAATGGACCACTTGTTGTATACCAGAAACAATTGATTTCTTAAATTCTTTCTGTAAGCCACTTTTTGAACGAATGAAAATTCTGGGGCGCAACACCGTGTCCCACGGGGAATTCTTCATATACATGCTCAATTCCTAATTTATTTAAAAATGGCGAGGCTTTCTGCGCCCACTCCGGTGGAATCACTTGATCTACTTGTCCGTGTGAGGCATAGATCATGAGATTATCATGATTTTTATCGACATAACCGTCCACTAAGATTTTCTTGTTAATATATCCACTAAGGGCTATAACATTTTTTATTTTTTCGGGATAAGATAGGGCTACCGCATAGCTGAGAATCGTCCCTTGGCTGAACCCGAGCAAGGTAATTCGCCCATCGTCCAATCCATACGTTTTACATGCTTCATCGATAAATGTGACAATTTTTTCGCGGGATAGTGCGGCCTGTTCGTCATCGCTCCATTTGCCCTGTTGCGTATCGAAATTAATCGCGTACCAGGCATTTCCGAAAGGTTCCATAGGGTAGGGGGCACGGATCGAAATGACGCACAATTCCATTGGAAGCTCAGGTGCAAAGGAAAAAAGATCTTCTTCATTGCTTCCGTAACCGTGGAGCATAAACAATACGGGGGGTTTACCTTTTGTTAATGACGAGGGGCGAATAATATGTTCCAAGGATAATGGGGCTGTGGTCATTTGGAGAGGTTGGTTTTATGGGTTTTTAAGTATAAATTCAATGTCAGGATTATTTGTTTCATGCACGATGCACGATGCACGATGCACGAAGCTCGATCTGCGAGTATGTAAAAGCTAATGATTTTTTAAAAAACACCAAACACCAAACACCGAGCATCCAACCTACTCTTCAACTGATAAAAGTAAACCATTTTTGAAAAAAATCGCCCAAAATGGGTACGGACTGCTTTTTATCCTGTAGGGCACCGATAAAACCGTATCCCCAGAGTACGATATAGCCGATGTATAAACCGTAAAAGGCATAGCCGTTGAACCAAACGCTAAGAAAAAGGGCAAATCCCAAAAAAAACAGATGTAGCCCGAATGCCTGCCGGATGTGGAAACGGGCAAATTCATTCTTTGGCTCGCTGTTCATGCTAATGGCAATCAAGGCGCCGACAAGTGTGAAATAGGCGACAATGGCCGCGGTCTTTCCTTCTTTAATGGTTTTGATATTCATATAAGGTTCAAAAATTTTAATAGGCTGATACAGCTTATACCATGTCTCGCGATTACATAATTTTGCGAACAAGCACTACTTTAAAAAAGCGCTTGTCCATTATTTATCACCCCGTAAACCTTGCCCTTGAACTCTGCATCCAAAAACATACTGTTCTTGGAAGTGGAATGGATATCTTTTGCCTCAAAACGATATTCGACATCGGGGTCGAAAAGCGTGAGGTTGGCCGCTTCGCCTTCCCTGATTTTTGGTGGTTCCATACCGTATCTTTCCCTTCCCTTCGTCAGCAGGTCTATGGCGGTTTCGGTATCGAAAATTCGGTTCAGGGCGCCAAATGAGCTTTCTAGCCCGATAGTTCCGTAGGACGCGTTTTCGAACTCCACTTGTTTTTCCTCGATACTCATCGGTATATGGTCGGTGGTAACGAAATCGATGCTGCCGTAATTAACCCCGTTTATCAATGCTTTGGTGTCTTCTTTGGTGCGCAAAGGCGGCATTACCTTATACGCCGCGTCGAAGTCCGCTAATTTGGAGTCGAAATATAGTAGATTGTGAATCGCAACGCTACAGCTTACGTCCAATCCTTTTTTCTTGGCATCGGCGATCAGTTTCACCGAATGTGCTGTCGAAAGCGTGGGTATATGTAATTTTCCGCCGGTATATTCTAAAATAAAAAGGTCCCTGGCTATCCGTAATTCCTCCGCTAGGGCGGGAATTCCCTTTAATCCAAGTCTAACGGAGGACTCGCCTTCGTTGACGTTTCCCTTGCCGGCAATAGCTGCATCCATTGGAAAGGAATAGGCCAATCCCCCGAAATTCGATACATACTGCAGCGCGATTTTTAAAAGGTTCGCATTTTCCAAGGGGCGTTTAAAATCGTAGAAACCTACCGCTCCGGTATTTTGCATGTCGTAGAGTTCTGCAAGGTCTTTTCCCTCGGCCTTCATGGTCAACGTTCCCAAAGGATATAGACCGGTCACCTGGCCTTTGGCCGCGTTTT
>NZ_JBGTHY010000523.1:0-2284 GCF_041745955.1 Pricia sp. | reverse complement strand
GGCATCGGCGGCATCCTGCATCCAACTTTCCTCGGAATCGACCAATAGCGAAACATCGAGGTCATGGGCTTTTTTACAGGTTTTATCGAAGCGGGCCACTACCCTGCCCCACTCGGACTGTTCGGCATCTGTCAAGGGTTTCCCAACACTGATTTTTTTGAAAAGGGCAAACCGTCCATATCCCGTAGGTTTGAAAACGGCGAAGGGAATGGCATCCTTTTCCTTGACAAAATCCAGCACCTTGAGCACCATGTCCAGCGCCAGATCCAAAGGATGTTCGGTCTCCTTGCCCTCTACGGAATAATCCAGCACCGAACAGACGTTTTTCTTGTACATTTTGTCCACCGTAGGTAGGCAATCGAATTCGTTGACACCACCGCAAAAATGATCGAACACGGTAGCACGTATCAGCTTGTCTACCGGTAGGTGGGCCTTAATGGCAAAATTGGTGATGGCGGAACCTATACGTACCAATGGCTCGTTGGCGATCATCTTGAACAAAAAATAGGCACGCTCCAACTCCGAATCCGATTTTAGGGCAAAAGCGGTCTCGGTATCCTCAAATATCTTTTTCATTTTCAGCAATTTTTTTTGTGACCAAATATAAAGACTGCAAATTGAATCCCAAGAGAATATTTTACCTTTATTTTGCGGATGAAAGATTCCCGTATTCAAAATTTTGTTTTCTATGGATTCGATAACTACCTCTTCTTACACCGTTCATTTCAATCAACGTGCCTACGATGCCCTCAATGAGCATTTGGCCGCCACAGCCTATTCCAAAATTTTTATTTTGGTGGATGAAAATACGAAGCGGGATTGCCTGGAGGGTTTTAAAAAACATATACAAGGGGATTTCGATTTCGGGATTTTGGAAATCGGATCCGGGGAAAGCCAAAAGACGATACCTACCTGCACCCAGCTTTGGGAAGCCTTATCGGAAGGGGATGCGGATCGAAAAAGCCTGTTGATCAATCTGGGCGGAGGCGTAATCACCGATCTTGGAGGCTTTGTCGCTTCTACCTTTAAACGCGGTATCGCCTTTATCAACGTACCCACTACCCTTTTGGCCATGGTCGATGCCTCTGTCGGAGGCAAAACCGGTGTGGATCTCGGCCCCTTGAAAAATCAGGTCGGTGTTATCAACCAACCGAAAATGGTACTCATAATCTCCGATTTTCTTAAAACCCTCGATGAACGCCAATTGCAGAGCGGATTCGCGGAAATGCTGAAACACGGCCTCATAAGAAGCACCCTATACTGGGATAGATTGAAAACCAATACGGACTTTACAACTATGGATCATCTCATTTACGATTCCGTAACCATCAAAAATGAAGTCGTAATTCAAGACCCTACCGAACAACATCTAAGAAAAATATTGAATTTTGGGCATACGCTAGGCCACGCGGTAGAATCCCATTTTTTGGAAAGTAAATCCCGAAAAACCTTACTTCACGGCGAAGCCATTGCCATCGGTATAATTTTGGAAGGATATCTATCCAACGAACTTACAGGGTTGCCGGAAACTGATTTAAAGGATATCAAAACCACATTTTTGGACCGCTATCCTAAAACGGAATTTTCGGAAGCCGATATCGCGGCCATCTTATCCCTTTTGAAATTCGACAAAAAAAATTCCCATGGCAATATCAATTTTGTACTACTCGAAAAAATCGGCGTTCCGGTTATCGATGTGAAAATTCCCCATGAACTTTTCGGCCGCGCTTTTGCATACTACACCGAACCGTAGCTTGGAAACTTCTCTCGTATGATCTTTCTATCTGCGATTTTCGGTTCCAAAACCACAATACGGGAAGCGTTCGTATACTAAAATTCCTGTTTTGACAACTCTTTATTAATTCCCTAGAAAAAAAAGTATAGTTTAGAATCTGTAAATCAAGGAAACCGACCAAAGTTTCCTTAACCAAACCCGATACAGATCGAAAAAACTACCTACTATGCTACGTAAAATTGTTGATTACAAAAAACTCAGCCACGAACTTGCTGCCCTATTGATCGAAAGTTACCCCGACGGATATGGCGATGAAGACATCATCGTATTCAAAAATCTTCAGGGAGATTACGTCGAGGCCGTCGAGATCAAGACCAAGGACACCATTTATTTGGTCAAGATCAGTAAAAGCCTTGCCGATTTTATTTCAAACTTTGATGATACCATAGAGAAAGAACTTGAGGAAAGGGAAGAACCCATTTTGGAAGAAGCCGATACGCCTGAATTCGAGTTGGATTCCGAGATGGATTACGACTATGAAGAGGATTT
>NZ_JBGTHY010000522.1:0-1536 GCF_041745955.1 Pricia sp. | reverse complement strand
CGCCCAGAACCTACGTCAAAGATCTATACAGCGAAGTCGCCAAACAATTGGGACTCGGTTTTCACGAGATATATAAGTCCATCATCGGCAAGGAGTCCATCACATTCTCGACCCAAGATGAAAATGGGGTCACCATCCGAGGAAAACGCACCCCCTCGGACGGTCTGTTGGAATTCGATAAAAAAATCGGGGATACCGAAAGGCTGGTGCGCGCCGTTTCAGAGCCCTATCCGGGAGCCTATTGCTATTATAAAGACGAGAAAATTGTTTTTTGGGAAGTAGAATTCGACAAAGAAGACATATATTTCGGAACTTTGGGGCAAATCCTCCAAAAAAATAAAAACGGAATCCTAGTTCAATTTTCCGACGGCAAACTTTGGCTCAACCGCCCTAGTGATGAAAATGGCAATTCTAAAGACCTAAAATTTTTCAGAATCGGCGATAAACTTGGATATACTGTTCAGGATACGGTTTTTAAGCTTATTAAAAGTAAACTTGAAACTTGAAAAAATGGCGCCTAGGCCCTTGCCCATAGCGCACTTTCTATATACTACGTAGAAATTCCGACACTTAACCATATAACACATGCTTCAACTTTTCAACAAAATACTCGTAATAGCCGCACACCCCGACGATGAAATATTGGGCGTAGGCGGAACGATTCCGCAATTGGTCAAAATGGGCAAGCAGGTCGACGTACTTATTTTTACCGATGGCAGTAGCACCCAATATTTTGACAACAACGCTATTTTGGAGGATAAGTTCCATGAGGCCAAAGCGGCCAACGACGTTCTGGGATCGAAAGTATTGCCCCGTGCCGATTTTCCGGATATGCGCTTGGACACGATTGCCCATGTAGATAAAAACATCGCACTGGGCAAGGTAATCTCCGCGGGCGAATACGATACGGTCTTCGTGCAAGACCGTACCGATATCAACAAAGACCATAACGAACTGTTTGAAAGTACCTTGGTCGCCTGTAGGCCTTATCCCGGGCAAAAGGTAAGGCACTTATTGTCTTACTACGTCAACTCGTCCACGGAATGGGGCAACCTACTAAAGAAAGAACCCTTTAACCCCACTGTGTTTATAGATATTACGGATACTATCGAGGATAAATTAAAGGCGATGTCAGAATATACTACAGAAATACGGGAATACCCCCATCCCCGAAGCATTGAGGCACTTCGGAACTCGGCGAAGTACTTTGGTAACTTAGTGGGCACCGAATATGCGGAGCCGTTCTATTTGGTGTATTCCATTTAATCGCGAAAGCATCATACCAATCGGTAGTATCTAAATAAATCCTATTTTTTGACAAATTCGAATAGCATCAAAAGTTACGTCCAAAACGCATGGAATTTTCTTGGCAAGACTGTACTTTTGTTAAATTTAGATTAAACTGAATGATAGAAATTATCACCGATAGGGAAGAATGGAACAGCTTTATGAAGCTTGTCGGCCATTTTGACTTTTACTATAGCTATTATTACCATTTTCTTTCAAAGAAGGAGGGCGAAAAACCCATGCTTATAG
>NZ_JBGTHY010000521.1:0-7847 GCF_041745955.1 Pricia sp. | reverse complement strand
CGGCGCATGCCTTTAGCGATACCTTTGCGGCCAAGGTCAATTTTTCCATTTTGAAAGGTGAGGATTGGCATGCGAACAGCATTATTGATTTGGAGAATCCCGGACGCACTAGAATCGACCCGGCTTATGACGGTTTAAATGTATATGGTGACGAAGTCTCGACAACTTTGGATTTTGATGATTTGGCCGTTCCAGATTTACCGGATGGAACCGAGCAGGCACTACCATCTGGCACGCTGGGTTCTGCTACAGTCTCCCGAACAGGTTACGATGAGGCGGACTTGATCGATTATGGCGCGGAGAGCGTCAAGTTCGATGGGGCATTGCATTTTCGCCCTTTTGCGGATGATTTTGAAATTGTTTATCAAGCCAGGGTTGGTCGCGGAAATACAATTTATCAAGGTGCCAACCGATATTCCATCCAAGATTTTATCATGCAGCAGCATAAACTGGAAATCCGAAACGATAATTTCTTTTTAAGGGGATATCTGACGGCAGAGAATTCCGGGAATTCCTATGATACCCGCTTTGCCGCCATCAATGTCAATCGAAGGTGGAAACGGGATGCGCCCAATCCCGATGACGCCAGCGAACCTTCGTGGTTCGGGGATTATGCCCGAACGTATATCGGATCCAAATTGGGTGTCGGAACGGGCAATCAGTTAGATGATGCTACAGCACATGCCTTGGCTAGGCAGGCAGCCGATACGGGTAGGTTCCTTCCCGGTACGCCAGCTTTTGAAAATGCCCTGACAGACGTAATTACCGATGGCAATTTGACTACCGGGGCCAAATTTATCGATAATACCAAAGTACGCCATGTCGATGCCAATTATAATTTTAGCCATCTGACCCAGGATTTTGCCGAAATTCAAATAGGGGGTTCCTTCAGGGAGTACGTGCTGAATTCGAGCGGCACAATTTTTACCGATATCGACCGACCTATCGTTTACGGCGAATATGGTGCCTATGCCCAATTACAAAAGAAATTTTTTGATGAGCGTTTGAAATTCACGGGATCGGTGCGATTCGATAAGAACGAATTTTTCAACGGCTTCTTTTCGCCCAGAGGTTCCTTGGTCTACACCATGGGGGAAAAGAGAAACCACAACATTCGTGGATCGGTGCAGCAAGGGTTTAGAAACCCAACGACCCAAGATCTTTTTATTGGCCTGAATGCAGGGAGGGCCATTCTAGTGGGATCCGCTCCTAACAATCCTGACAGATATACCTCGTCACCAATTCTATTGAGTACTAAAGGGCGGGTGTTGACAGGTCAATCATCAGTGACCCTTACGGGCAGGGATGCCTACGAAAATGCCTATTCGCTGAGCTCCGTAGAAGCTGGAAATCCGACGACTGTAAACACACCATTCGTAAAGCCCGAAGAAATAACGGCCTATGAAGTCGGGTATCGCGCTCAAATTGGAAAAGTAGCTATTGATTTAAGTGGGTATTACAATCAGTACAAAAATTTTATATCCAACACTACGGTGGTTGTTCCTCTGTACGGTCAGGCGGGCGATGGAGGCTTATCACTTTTAGCACTGCAAAACGAAGATTTTCAAGCTTTTCAGACCTATACCAATTCCCTAGCCGATATCAACTCTTATGGGGCGACCGTCGGTATCGATGCCAAAATATTGGGCAACTTTGATATAGGAGGCAGTTATACCTTTAGCGAACTGGATTTCAACCAAGCGGCTTTCCCTGATTTTAGAACGAGCTTCAACACCCCCAAACACAAGTTCAAGGCTTCCTTTGGAAATACGGAACTGTTCAAGAATTTCGGTTTCAACATCAATTACCGATGGAGCGACACCTATTTATGGCAGGCTACGTTTGCCGATGGCGATATTCCTGCCTATAGCGTGTTGGACGCGCAGATTAATTATACTTGCCCCAATATCAAGTCCGTATTCAAATTGGGCGGGTCGAACCTGTTGGGCCAAGAGTATTTTTCTGCAGTCGGTACCGGAAATATAGGGTCGTTGTACTACCTTTCTTGGGCCATCAATCCGTGATTTTTTTACAAAAAGCAAATGTAGGGGCGGTCAATTTGGCCGCCCTTTTCTTATTGTAAAGCCACATCCCAAAAAACAATAAAAAGTAGTTTTTAAATTAAGCCCAATACCCTATCTTTGCCCCCTGAAAATCCCAACCCATAAACACAGCAGCAATGTCAAAAGTTACAGGTAAAGTTTCCCAGATCATCGGGCCGGTCGTCGATGTGGAATTCCAGTCGGGCGATGAACTTCCAAAAATCTATGATTCCTTGGAAATCACTAGGGAAGATGGTACCATTCTAGTCTTGGAGGTACAGTCCCATACCGGTGAGAATACCGTCAGAACGATTTCAATGGATTCTTCGGATGGATTGAGCAGGGGAACCGAAGTACTTTCGACAGGGGCTCCTATCCAAATGCCCATAGGCGAGGATGTTTACGGACGCCTCTTTAACGTTATCGGTGATCCTATCGACGGTTTGGGCAATCTGCCTAAGGCCGGTAAAGATGGACTCCCAATTCACAGGGAAGCGCCCAAATTCGAGGACCTAACCACTTCTACCGAAGTCCTTTTTACAGGAATCAAGGTTATCGACCTTATCGAACCTTATGCCAAAGGAGGTAAAATCGGTCTGTTTGGTGGAGCAGGTGTCGGCAAGACCGTTCTGATCCAAGAATTGATCAACAACATCGCCAAAGGCCACGGCGGACTATCAGTTTTCGCCGGAGTAGGGGAACGGACCCGTGAAGGAAACGACTTGTTGCGCGAGATGCTGGAATCCGGCATCATCAAATACGGTGACGCCTTCATGCATTCGATGGAAGAAGGCGGTTGGGACCTTTCCAAAGTAGATATGAAAGTGATGAAAGAGTCGAAGGCGACCTTCGTCTTCGGACAGATGAACGAACCTCCCGGAGCACGTGCCCGAGTGGCCTTATCCGGTCTGACCATTGCGGAGTACTTCCGTGACGGTGCAGGCGAGGGGCAAGGTAAGGACGTACTTTTCTTCGTAGATAATATTTTCCGGTTTACCCAAGCCGGTTCGGAAGTGTCAGCACTTCTGGGACGTATGCCCTCAGCGGTAGGATATCAGCCCACCTTGGCCACCGAAATGGGAGCCATGCAAGAACGGATTACCTCGACTAAAAGAGGTTCGATTACTTCGGTGCAAGCGGTATACGTACCTGCAGATGACCTTACGGATCCCGCACCCGCAACGACCTTTGCCCACTTGGACGCTACCACGGTACTATCCCGTAAGATTTCGGAATTGGGAATCTATCCCGCGGTGGATCCCTTGGATTCCACTTCGCGGATCCTTACCGCCGATATTCTGGGGAAAGATCATTACAACTGCGCCCAACGTGTAAAAGAGTTATTACAGCGTTATAAAGAATTACAGGATATCATTGCCATCCTAGGTATGGAAGAACTGTCGGAAGAAGATAAACTGGCCGTGGGCCGTGCCCGACGGGTACAGCGTTTCCTTTCCCAGCCCTTTCATGTGGCCGAGCAATTTACCGGTATCCCAGGAGTGTTGGTCGACATTAAGGAGACCATCAAAGGCTTCAACATGATTATGGAAGGCGAACTCGATCACCTTCCCGAATCTGCCTTTAACTTGAAAGGTACCATCGAGGAAGCTATGGAGGCGGGTGAGAAGATGCTCGCAGAAGCGTAACCGAGCTGAACTCGGAAAAATCCAAATTACAAGCACCAAATTCCAAAACAGGTTTTTGGAATTTGGAATTTTTTCTTGGAAGAAGGTTTCGGATTCCTAATAATGTATTACTAACTACTTAGTACCAACTACTCGAAATTATGTATTTAGAGATTGTATCCCCAGAGGCCACCCTTTTCGCCGGCGAAGTTACTTCGGTTACCGTACCGGGGGTCGAGGGCGAGTTCCAGATGTTGAAAAATCACGCGGCCATTGTTTCCCTGTTGCAGGAGGGCGATGTCAAGTTCGACGGTAGTGCTTCCGTTTCCGAGGCCCATGCCTCCAAATTCTCCAAGAATGCCGATGGGAAGACCGTCCTCCATATTACCAGCGGTACGGTCGAGATGAAGGATAATAGGATTATTGTGCTGGCGGATTAAGTTCTGGAAGGCCAAATTCAAATTCAATGGGCCATCTGTTTTTACGGATGGCTTTTTTGTTCTTGCGAAAGAGACTCCAAAGGTTTTATTTTAACTGGATTACCTTCCAATCTTGGTTTCCAAAGCGATACGTCGTCAAATTCGCAAAGCCCACAGCATAATGGGCTCGTACCGAACGTGTGTTTTCGGCATCGACCTCGGTGATGATCTGCCCGAATTCAGGACGAATGCCCTTTTGCATCGTTTGGTACAATTGGCGAAAGATACCTTGGCCGCGAAACGCTTTGGCGATACATATCTGACCCATCACGATGTAGTTTTCAATTTTAGGGTTCAGGGCAAAGATTTCATCGAACATCGGTCGCAGCACTTCAATTTCATCCGCGAATTTTGGATGCATGCATAGGGCATAACCGATCACGATACCGTCGTTTTTTGCAACGATATGCGGACAAGCATCGTTCATTGCCTTGAGTATATCGAACGTATGCGGAACCGTAACAAATCCCTCCTTTTTCTTTTCCTCGGATGAAAGATTCCCGGGAAGGTTCGCTCGCTGCAAGGCGAGTATCTGGTTCAAATCCGCTTCGGATGCCGCTCTGCCAAAGGTTATCATCACATTTCGAGGTTAGTGTTATTTTTAGTTTATGGAAAGTTTAGACAAGAATCACATAAATTTTCACTGATTTTTTTCATAACTCATGTCTCATAACTCTTGTTACCGGAAAAAGGTTACTCGATCTTTAACCACTCCTTCCTCTTTTTCAGGTGCTTTTTCGAAGGTTTCCCCCCAAGGGTCTCCATAAGATGGACGCTATATTCCGGATCGGATTCTAGTGTTAAGGAAGTAGTCTCCGCTTTGTCATAGCGTTCAAAAGCGATTTTCAACGTATCCCCTACCTTAAATTGACCGATAAAGGCACCGAATTGCTGCCCGGTAGGAAAATCGTTGCCGTTGATAGATGTGATGACATCGCCCTTGTCGAGCCCCGACTCGTAGGCCGGACTTCCGATTTTTGGGTTCGTTTGAATCACCCCATTTCCATCACCGTCAAGTTGGGCCGTTATGCCGATGTAAGGACTTTCCGAATTTTGCTGAAGCACTACGCCAACTGATTCCAGCAACGGTTTATAATCCGGCATTCCACTTTTGTAGATATAGTTGTTGAAAAAGCTGTCCCCAAACGGCTGCCCTGCGTAATCGTTCAGGGCTTTATGTAAGTCTTCCAAAATATATGGGGTTTCATTTTTTCCATACTTCTGCCAGACCTGTTTCATAAAACTATCAAGGTTGAAATCTTTTTCCCGTAACGAAAGGTCGAGCGCTAGGCCCAAAACGCTTCCATAAGAATAGTAGGAAATAAATGTGTTTTCCCTGTTCACGGGATCGACCGAGGTCGCCGCATCGACAAAAGGCGCTTGATAGCTCATCTCGATGGGATTAAAAAATTGCCGTGCCGGGGAATTCCAGACGTAGTTGAAGGTTCCGGAAAGGCCCTCAACGTATTCTTCGGGAGAAATGATACCCGTCCGGCATAGGATCAGCCCGGTATAATAACTGGTAAATCCTTCGGCGAACCAAAGGGCACCGCTCATATTGGCTTCCGAAAAATTGAAGGGCTCCAACGATTTAGGGCGGATGCGCTCCACATTCCAGCTATGGAAAAATTCATGGGAAACCGTGCCGATATTTCCTTCCATTCCACCTTCGGCCAAACCTTCCGTATCGGTCAAAATAGTGGAGTTTCGATGCTCCATACCATCCCCGGAGGCATTGGGCACGTAGCAGGCCATAAAGGTATAAGTTCCATAATCGAAAATAGGGAGTTCACCGAATACCTCCTTTTCGGCGAGAACGATTTTCTTGACCTTTTCGAAATAGATGTCCAGTTCTGCTTCCGTACCGTTATGGTGCAGTACAAATTGTACTTTTTGACGCTTGCCGTTCGAGGCCACTTCAAATTCCCGCATTTGAAAATCGCTGATTTCAACGGGACTATCCATAAAATATTGAAAATTAGGTGCGGAGTAGGTGGTGCCGGAGACAATGGGCATCTGCGTAGCTATTTTCCAGTTCAGGTCTTCACGGACCTTAAAATCCACTTCGATCTTACGCTCGTCCAGCTCCGGCGCGGACATAAAGGTCGCCGGAATATTCAAATGTGCGTGCGTCCCGTCGACCTGCGAATAGGTGCCGTCGCCACGATTGGCGAACAGGGTGTAGCTGATGTTCACCATGCCATCGTGACCGGTGATATCCCATTGATAGGGGTTCGGACGGGAGATGGGCAAAACCTTTCCTTGGCTATCGGTGGCCTTGAAATTATAAAGGTTTTTGGCAAATTCATGTAGGGCATACCGTCCGGGCGAGCTACGGCTCATCCTGAAAGCGACCGTATCGGATTTTAAATCCGTAAATTTTCCCTTGATCATCGCCTCGTGGTGAACGGCGTTTTCAAAGGAGATTTCATAGTGGTTCGTCTGGGCAAAAGAAACGGATCCATATATAATAAAAAGAAAGTAAATCGTTTGCTTCATGGTAAAGGAATTCATTGATAGGTTCATACAGACGAAGATACGATAACCTGAAATTTCTTTCAATGAAAACGACAACGGGCTCGATAAAGGGGTTATTTTTACGGAATGACCCGATTCCCAAAAAAGCTACACGATAAACTGGCCCATCGGGAAGTCCAAAGCACGCTTAGGCACTTACCGGAGGCGAACGATTTGGTGGATTTTTCCTCCAACGATTATTTGGGTTTTTCAAGAAACGGCGAAATCTTTGGGCGGGCATCCCAATTGCTATCCGAGAAGAATATCATACAGAACGGGGCAACGGGTTCTCGGTTGCTTTCGGGAAACCATCCTTTATATGCCGAATTGGAAGAAAAGATGGCAGAATTCCATCAAACGGAGTCCGCTTTGGTCTTTAATTCGGGCTACGACGCCAATATCGGTTTTTTCGGTGCCGTGCCGCAGCGGGGCGATATCGTTTTTTACGACGAGTACGTCCACGCCAGCATCCGCGACGGCATCAAAATGGGGAATGCGAAAAGCTATAGGTTCAAGCATAACGATCTAGAGGATTTAAAAAAGAAGTGTCGGGCTGCGCTTGGGCGAAGTTCTTTTGCAGGGACGGCCAAAGTAGCATCGACCGACCTGCCAACCGGAGGGGCAGGCAGAGCGGAAGTGCGGACACCGAGCTTGATTGCCGACAAAGCAGGCGAAGCTGAAGTGCCTGTACCGCGCGCAGTCGAGGCACCTGTATCGAGCGCAGACGAGGTATACGTTGTCACCGAATCTGTCTTCTCCATGGATGGGGATTCCCCGAACCTAAAATCCTTTGCCGAATTCTGTCAAGAAAACAACTATCATTTGGTAGTGGACGAAGCCCATGCTTTAGGAGTATTTGGAAAAAAGGGGGAAGGCCTAATTCAGGAGTTGGGTTTACAGGATGCCATTTTCGCCCGCATCGTCACCTTCGGAAAAGCCATGGGCTGTCACGGTGCCGCTATCTTGGGGAGTATTATTTTTAAGAACTATTTGATCAACTTCGCCCGCAGCTTAATTTATACGACAGGACTTCCCCCACATTCCGTGGCAACAATTTTTGCATCCTATGAATATCTTTTGGCGTCCGACAACGGGCACAACGGAAAGCTAGGAAACCGCCTTGTCACAGGCCTCAAGAAAAAGATAGAATTTTTCAACCTTGGGCTTGCAACGCCTGCCCGGAT
>NZ_JBGTHY010000520.1:0-5566 GCF_041745955.1 Pricia sp. | reverse complement strand
GAGAATCAGAATATTTACTTTATTTCCCAAAGTCTCCTCCACAGAATCAACGACTGTCATCTTACTGTTATTATGCGTCAAATAATTATTCTTCAATATCGCCCTCGCCTCTTTATTTTCTATGTAGGTTACGATTTTCCGATCAATAGAATCGAAGGCCATGAGCAGATCCAATTGTCCGAAGTCTTGGGATAAATGGACGATAGTATCCGCGTCGCCAACATTTTCAAGAATCTTTTTATAAGTTTCCGCATTATCCTTCAGGTCTTTTTTGACCGCTTTGTAGAGGATATCCCCCTTAAAGCGATAATTTTCCAAAATCAGTTTGTGCCAATATTTCGGACCCTCAATCTGGTCGCGCAGCCTTCTGAATTCCGACCTGAAATATTGGCCGATCTGTTTGGGGCGTTTGGAATAGGTTGTTGCGAACCGGGAATCGTCCGGAGAAATTCTTGGTAATATTTCAACGGTTATACTCCCATCGCGGATGATAAAACTCCCTTTGGGCGAGACTTCGGGGCAACCATGGATCAAAATGGGCAAAATGTCTAAATTAAGCTGTTCCGCTAAATAGAAGGCGCCTTTGTGGAACCGGCCTATCTTGTTCGTCGCCGATCGGGTGCCTTCGGGAAATGCAATGATGGAAAAGCCCTGTTCCAATTTTTGTTTTAGGAAGGCCTCGCCGCCTTCAATGCCGCCCGAAACGGGATAGGCACCGTGTAGTCTAGCTGCATAGCCGACCGTTTTGGAAGTATACACATGGTCTTTGACCAGATAGATGCATTTTGGGTGCAACATGCCCATGGCCAAAATATCCAAAAAGGAAGTATGGTTGGCAATCATCATCGCCGGCTTTTCAAAAGTTTCGTTGTGGCCATTGATTACTTTTTTGGACATAAAGGGATTCGTATACAACACCGATTTCATAAACTTCGAGGTCACCTTGTGCAGTCCCAATTGTTTTTTCTCCCTTGCCTTCGGATTTGATTTCAGGACTATCCACGAATACACGGAAAGTAGCAATCCTCCCACATCAAAATAGGCGAAGGATAAAAGGGATTGCACCAAAATCCTAGGTTGAATAAGCCTTTTACGGAGATCTCCTAAAAAAAGCCGGAACAGCAGCGGTTGAAGTGTAAAAGCGACGAATAGTGCACAGCCGATGCCGATAAGCGAGACTATGGAAATCGTATACAGCACCGGGTGTTTGGCAAAGATCATTACCCCAACACCAGCAATGGTGGTAATCACGGAGAGTATGATGGATGTTTTATGGATAGCAAGGGTCTTCTCGCCCGTACGGTACTCCGTCAACAAGCCGTTGGTCATAAAAATGCTATAATCGACGCCCAGCCCGAATATAAAACTACAGATGATAATATTGAAGATGTTGAACTCGATATGGAAGAGCCCCATAATACCCACCGTCAGAAACCAGGTCACGAAAATCGGAACGCTGGTAATCAGGGTTAGCGTAAGACTTCGGTAAAAGAGGAACAAAATCAAGAGCACCACTATTAGCGAATAGCGCAAAAGGCTATTGAAATCGTTCTTCAGGTTGCCCAAAAAAGTCTCATTGACGTTTTGCCGATCGATCAGCAGTGTATTGGGTATATCTTCAAATCGTTTTCTGATATCGGTTGCGTTGGCATCGTCGACCTTGATTAAAGAAGTAATCGTCGTGCCGTTTTCGTCCGTTACCACATAATCATCTAAAGAAAACGACTGGATCGCCCGGATTTCCGGAAGTTGTAAAGTTTTAAAATCGGTATCCAAAAGGGAATAGAACCGGGAAAAAGTAGACGGTTTAAAGCCCAGTTCGGAACCGCTCTCGATCAAGTTGTTTTTGAGGGAGTCAATTTTCGAGCTATCCCAAAACCGTTGCCAAGCCTCGATTTTATTTTGCTGCGTTTGATTTGACTTGACCAAAGTACCTATAGATCCGAAACTCACAATTTTACCGGTTTCACTCAGTTGTTCCAGTTGCGCAAAAAGGCTGTCGTTCCGTTGTAGAACTTCCTGAAGATTCTCGCCGTAAGTGGACAGGTACAGTGATTTCGAGCCGATGTCCGTAAGTTTTTCCAATCGTTCTCGCGCATCCAGTAAAGCTTGGGTCTCATAATTGAGCTTGGCAATATCTTGGTCGAAGAATACTTTGTTATAGGTGAAAATGCTGGTAACAAAGAGAACGGTCAATGCGGCAATGGCCCATTTACTTTTATGCCATTTAAAATTGGCCCATCGGTCCAATATCGTCTTTGTGGCGGTCAACGCCTTCTTGCCTTTGTACACCTGTGGGATAAAAAGCAATGCAAAAACGGAAGCACCAGACACACTGATTGCCGCGAAAATACCTAGGTCCTGTAATGCTTGTGAATTTAAAAACAGCAAACAGAGAAAAGCGCTGGCCGTGGTAAGGCTGCTGATCAAGACCGATGGGGCAACCGCCTTGAACAGGCTTTTCATATCCTCTCCGTTTCGGATGTGGGTCAAAATATGTAGCCCATAGTCCAAGGTCACGCCGAGCAAGACTGCGCCGATGCCTAGGGAAAGGGCCGAAATTGTATCGCGGATTAGGCACAAAAATGCGATAGCCAGCAAGCCGCCAAAAAAGGTCGGGGCGAAGAGGATCAGCGGCAGGATCAATTTTCGATAGAATAATATCAACAGAACAACGAGCAAGGTCAGCGCAATGCCCACCGTAAATTTTATATCCCGTTCAATTTGTCTTGCGTTGGATACCGCACTCAGGGCCGCCCCGAAATATTCACTGTTTACTTTTTCGCTGTATTTGGCATTCAAGTCATCCTGAACGGCATAGAGCGCATCGGAAAAGGGCAGGTTTTTGTTGGTTTGGCCGGAACCGAAGGCCGGAGTGATAAAAAGCAGGATGTTTTCTTCACGATCATTGAGAAGAAATCCATTCTTGAGCTTGAAGCCTTCCCCCAAACCCAGTTGACGTAATTTTTTGAGGGCTATGAAGGATAGTCCCAACGGATCCCGTATGATACTTTTTTTCGCAACGATACCGGTCGGGGATATCAAGGTGCGATAGTTTTCATTGGTAATCCTTGCAATGCTGTCTTTAGATAGTTTGTTTTGGATGGTCTCATAATCGAAAGCCTCCAAGAAGAGTGGAAGGTTTTCATAGATCAGATCAAAGGTCTTGGGCACATCTTCAGAAGCCACCCTCCCTTGAATGTTTTTGATGAATTCGCCTTGTCGGGATTCCACGCTATCTAAAAACTCGGTGGCGTATCGGGTCAGGTCATCGACGGTTCCGGTTTCCCCCTTTCGGATATTGACTACGATTTTATCGGTAAAGGCGATGGATTTCAGCACTTGCAGTGTCCGCTGGGTTTCTTCATTGGCGGGAATTAGGGACGAAATATCATCGTCGAATTCGATGTGCCGGACTATGCCCAGAAGTCCGCCAACAATACCCAACAGGCACAGAAGGGACAACCATCGTTTTTTGGCGATGGCCCCGTAGGCCCGTGAAAAGAAACTACCCATTTTTTACAGCGATTTTTCGTTTGTCCATTTGGGTCAGGGTGAAATAGCCTATCAGACCTGAAAGTATCGAAACTAGGGTGGCAAAGGCAAAACTTCCGATCAAATACGTTTTCAGTCCTTTTAAGGCCACAAGATTATCCATTATGTTTTCAGGGTTAAAGAAATTCTCTTCCCCGGTAATCCAAACCCCCGTCTGGACGCTTAAATACAGCACGAATGGAATAAAAGGGGGAAGGCTGATGTTCGAAAAGGCAAAGGCGATCGGTTTGTTCAATTTGAATAAAAAGGCCAGCCCGAGTACCAAAAGTGTATGTAGCCCCCAAAACGGACTCAGCCCTATAAAAAGGCCCAAAGCAATGGAAAGGGCTTTTTTTCGGGGGGAATCCTTGCTTCCCAAAATGTTTTCCGACAAGAATTTCGCAACTCCTTTTTTCTTGATTTTCCTAAAAAAGTCACGGGGTTTTATGTAGAAAAGAGTAACGAAGACGAAAACGGTATTCAATACGCTGATACGGGCAAAATCAGGCCCTTTTCGAAAATGGGACACCCTTTCCGCTTCATCATACGAGATTTTTACGGGAATATTTTTGACCAAAGTACCGCTCCAAGCTGCCTTGACGATGACCTCGATCTCAAATTCGAATTTCGGCGTGTACAAGGTCAGTTTTTCAATCTCCCTGAGCGGATACAACCGGTAGCCGCATTGGGTATCGGAAAGCCATGTGCCCGTTTCGAACCAGAACCAAAAATTCGAGAATTTGTTGCCAAAACTACTTGATCCGGGCACATCGTGCTGCTTCATATTGCGAGATCCGATGTATAGCACGTTTTTGGTCTCTTCCTGTTGCAAAGCTTCCAAAAAAACGGGAATATCCTCAGGGAAATGTTGCCCGTCCGAATCTATGGTTATCGCAAAATCGTAGCCGAGTTTCAGGGCCTCTTGAAATCCTATTTTTAAAGCGTTGCCCTTGCCCTTATTGTTTGGTAGGTGTATTTGATGGACTAAGGGATAATTTGCTAGTATTTCCATAGTGGCATCGGTAGCCCCGTCATTGACGACAACGTTGTTCTTGGTCACAGCTAGAACACCATCCAACACTCTCGCCAAGGTTCCGGCATTGTTGTACGTAGGGATGAGTATACAGCATTTAAGCTGTTGCATGGTGTTTTGAATATACGCGGTAGGGGTCGGCAATGGGCGGATGTTTGCCGTAAAGATAAGAATTCAAACCCTAACAAAGTTGCCTGCATATTCGGCCATCATGGTGGTCACGGCCCCTATGTAAACAACCAAGACCACATCATCATTTTTTCCTACTTCCGTTAAGTCTTCGAACATTTTCTTGGTGGCGCCCTCACTTTCGGAAGCTTTGCGATAGTCTTGTCGCACGGTCCCCAAATCTGGAGAAACGTATCCGGCACTAATACATTCTACAAAAAACAATAGAAGTTTTAGTTTCATGGATCAAGGCATTGCTTTAAAGGTTGCGCTGAGTTTCAAAGCCAAGGTATCATCGTAAGAAACGGTATTTTTCACTTTGACCGCGCCTTCTTCCTCCGAGATATTCAGCGCGACCTGTAAGGTCTCGTTCTTTTCTGGATTGATAATGGCCATAAACTTTACGTTGGAAACCACTGACAAAAACAGTTCTTTGTCCAAGGCCTTTTCCGTGAGTTCCTTGACCAGTTGAATGGTACAGACGCCCGGCATTATTGGATTTCCGGGAAAATGGCCTTTGAACACTTCGTGGTCTTTGTTCAGTTTTACCGAAGCTTCTACCGACCCATCGGTTTCGGTAAAGGATTGAATGCTGTAAAGTTCTTTGATCAACATGGTGTTTCGACTAAATTCGGTTTAACGTTATCGTCAATGGAAACGTTCTATGCAAAATCCGAACTTTTCCCGCAAGGCTATTCTTTATTTCGGAAAATAGGATGACCACTTTTTCCTTTCCGCTACCGACCCTCACAATCTTTTTTAGTGACCCGTCGGGACGGTAAAAATAATGTTTTTTGGATAGTATTTTGGTTTCGTAAACGATATCCACCT
>NZ_JBGTHY010000519.1:0-9979 GCF_041745955.1 Pricia sp. | reverse complement strand
GGAGATAAGCGGTATCAGTGCCAGCAATATCCCCACATGGTTTAGGGGCTATTACAAACCCGGCCAAGACATATCGGCGATGGAAGATTGGGACGAAAAGGTGCAGAAAATAGCCGAAGAAGCTCCGAATTGGGATATCGGAGGCCTGAGCGGCATTCCTTCGTGGATGGAACTGATGCTGCTAAAGGTCATCGAATATAATGGTGTGGAGAACATTCACCAGATTTGGCCCAATTTACAGGTGTATACTTCTGGGGGCGTTGCCTTCGGACCTTATGAAAAGAGCTTCAATGCCCTGTTGGGGAAGCCGATTACCGTAATCGATACCTATTTGGCCTCTGAAGGTTTTATCGCCTTTCAGTCCCGGCCCGATACCGATGCCATGGGGTTGGTGACCGATGGGGGTATCTACTTTGAGTTCGTGCCTTTCGATCCTGAATATATTGAACAAGACGGTTCTTTGTCCGGCTCAGCCCCTTCATTGACGCTTTCAGAGGTAGAGCTGGACCAAGATTACGTGTTGATCATCAGCACGGTATCCGGGGCGTGGCGTTATGTAATCGGAGATACCGTTGCGTTTACCGATATCGAAAGGGCGGAAATCAAGATTACCGGTCGTACCAAGTTTTTCTTGAACACGGTAGGTTCGCAATTGTCCGTAAATAAGCTGAATGACGCTGTACAGCATTTGCAGGAGGAGTTTTCCATGAAAATTCCCGAATACACCCTATGCGCCAAACGGATCGACGGCGAATTCTACCATTGTTGGTATATGGGTACCGAAGACAAAACGGAGGATACGCAACTTGCCGATGCCTTGGACGAATTCCTAAAAAGTGCCAATAACAATTATAAGGTCGCACGAACGAAGGCGCTGAAAGGCGTCAAGGTCACCACGGTCGGCCCAAAGGTCTTCGGCGATTGGAACGGCCGGAACAAAAAGAAGGGTGGCCAGGTCAAAATGGAGCGCGTGATGGGGGAGGAGAAGTTCAAGGAGTGGGAAGAGTTTGTAGAAAGTTCGAAATAGCAGTAGGCGGTTGTAGTAAGCGGTGAAAATTAAAAAAAGTTATGAGTTATGAGTTCAGAGTTATGGGTTCAGAGTTATGGGTTTTGTAGTTTGAGCACCGAGCACCGAGCACCGAGCACCGAGCACCGATTCTTACACGGGCGATCGCAACTGCCACTCCCTACTCCAAGGATTCCGAAGACGTCTCCCGCTTCTCTACCATCGCCATAATCTCTTCCGGCGATAGGTAAAACTTGCGTATGCGGGCCTTGTATTTTTCCTGAATTTCGGCGTTGTCGAGAATGAAGTTTTTGGTTTCGACGATATAAGACCCCATACCATGGAAAACGGCGTGGGTGTCCGCCGCACGTTCGGCTTCCTTCAGATATGAACCTGAAAATGTGTATTTGGTGCCGAACCAAATGAGGTTGAGGCTGCTTCGATCTTGATAGTCCATAATATGGCCCAATTCATGGCCCAGCCATCCTATCATGATATTTTTGGGTACATCCTTTGTTAAAAATTCTTTTCCTGAAATCTTGATTTTTTCGCTGATCAACACGACATATTCCCGTTTTCCCCGGGATTTAAATAGACTCCAGAATATTGGCTGCGCCAGCATAGTCGATTTTTTGATATCCTTTTTAAACTTGAAGGTTATCGGGGTATCCGCTAAATCCGGATAATGGGATAGTGCGATGCGCGCCTCTTCTTGAATGGAATCGGGTACGATGTGTTGGGCGTTCAATGCAATTTGGGCCATAAATAAGAGCAGGGTTATACGGAACATTTTTACTGGATATAGATATACTAGTACGATTAAAAATTTAAATGCAAAAATGGTACCGTTGATTTTTGAAATAGCGATTACTTCGATGGAAGATGATCAGACTTCATTAAGTAAGGTTCAATATAATTAAAACAAAACTAGTAGACCGCAATTTATGCGTATCGGTCAAACATTATTCGAAAAATGGTATACCTTTCCCAACGGAACACCTTTCTTCGTCGAAAAAGGTGTTACTATTGTTAACGCCATTTATCGAAAATCCGTATAACCATGTCCGGAAATCTGACCAAAAATCCTGTAGTACGTGTCTTGTTTGTATTGTTGCTACTATTTATTGCTGTAGTGATCGTCGCCCAGGTTACCGCAAAAAGGGCCGTAGCCGATTTTTTGGAACGGAAACTGCCCCACCATGTACGGTTAAAGTATGAAAATATGGATGCCAATGTATTGAGCGGCACTATTGGTTTACGGGATATTACCCTTGATTTTTATGATAGGGATTCGATGTTGTTAAATACAAAGGTGACGATGGATGCCATTACCTTAGAAAATCTTGGCTATTGGGATTTTTTGGTCAACTCAAAAATCGATGTTCGACGCTTGCTTTTAGAACGTCCGCAGATGCGGCATTACCCGTATCGGGTCTTGCCCAAGAAAGACAATGAGACTGAAGGTGTGGTACAGCTACTAAAAGTCATATCCATACAGGAATTATCGGTTCGGAATGGCAGTTTAGATTTGCTGCGTGATGATAAGGATAGCACAGCCGTGGCGTTGAGGAACCTAAATTTCATCGTTGAGAACGCGAGCACGGGACCTGACCAGATCGTCAAAAAAATACCGGTCGATTACGGGAACTATGAACTGACCGCCGATTCATTATATGTAAATTTGGGACCGTATGAAAAGCTCGATGTAGCAACCTTACTTTGGAATAGGGAAGCAGCAAAGATTACCGGGTTGCAGCTTCGATCCAAATATGATAAAATCGCACTTTCCAAGCATTTAATGAAAGAGCGGGACCATGTTGACTTGACGATTCGCGAAATGCGTTTAGATTCGATTCGTTTCGGTTTTGAAAAGGATACTTTTTTCATCGCCACGGGCAAGGGTATGATAGACAAGCCTGCCCTAGAATTATATCGGGACAAATTTGTCGCCGATGATGAGACGAAAAAGCCACTTTATAGTCAAAGTATTCGGCAGCTGCCCATTCATATAGACGTGCCCGAAATTGAAATTGTGAACGGTAAGGTAGTGTACAGTGAGTTAGTGGCCGATATTCCGAATCCCGGTAAGCTTTCTTTTGAAAAGCTGAACGCGACGCTTTCGAACATATCAAATACGTATCCGCCAGGTGAAAATACCCTCATAAAAGCAAATACCAAATTTATGGGAGAAGCGGATATGACCTTAGATTGGTCTTTCGATGTCAATCGCACCAGCGATGCTTTTTTTGCGTCGGGAACGGTTTCCAATTTTAATACCGCAAGCATTAATCCCTTTTTGGAATCCAATGCAAGGGTCAAGGCCAGCGGTAGCATTGACCAATTGTATTTTACGATCAATGGAAATTCGATTTCTTCATCGGGGGATATGAAAATGAACTATCGGGATTTCAGGTTCCAAGTGCTGAAGAAAAACCGGTTGGGCATTAATAAGGTCCTTACCACCATCGGGAACCTTTTTGTAGATGATGGCTCGAAGACCGATGAGGAGGGGTTTAGGTACGGCAGTATTAGCGCAGAACGGGATGCTACGAAATCCTTTTTCAGTTATCTTTGGCTCAACGTTCGTAACGGCACGCTGAGTACCCTGACCGGGGACGGGGAGAAGGATTAGGCCGTGTTCAATAAGCAGTCGGCAGGCATTAACTCAATAGCGATCAGGCAATACTAAACAATTAATAATCTTTAATCTCTATCACATGGGCGTAATTGCAAAAGATGACAATCAGATTACTTTATTTTATAATTCGGAAACTTCCATCGGAAAACAGACATTGGGATACGTCGAATCTTCGGAGCGGGAAATTTTAACCGTTGATATCTCAAAGACCAAGGTTACGGGAACGCAGTGGACCGAGCTGGCCGCCGGGGTTGAAATTCCTATCCGGGAGTTGGTCGACCAAGATAATCCCGAATTCCAAAAAGCCTACGGATCCGATGAGGTGGACCTTGACGAACACGATTGGTTAAGGGTTTTGGAAAAAACACCTTCGGTACTGGCCTATCCAATTGCCATACAGGGCAAACGTTTTTTGGCCATTAAAAATCCATCTGATTTTGCCAAATTCATTGAAAGCGATAGTGCAGGAATCGAAAAGCCCTATAAAAAGCCGAAGTAATAGGTTAAAATAATTACCCTCAAGGATTAAGCCATCATGGGCTCGGCCTTTTTATTATCCTGATACATTTTTGGACTGACCTTATACCGGCGTTTAAATATTTTTGAGAAATAACTTCTACTTGAAAGGCCTACGGTATACACAATTTCGGAGATGTTCATATCTGTGGTCGATATCAGCCGTTCTGCCGTATTCAGCCGTTCGTTACGGATAAAATCGGATACTGTTGTATTGTGCAGTAGTTTGAAACCTTCCTGCAGCTTACTGGCCGAAATGCCACACTCTACGCAGATAGATTTTATGGAATACTGTATTTCGGGATGCTTTTCGATTTTACGCGATACGTTCTTGATACTGTTCAGCTCGTGTTTGGTCAGCGATCCAGTAGGATTTTGCTCGTTTTCCAAATCAGATTGAAGATGCTGTATTTCCATGGCGAGCGTAAGATTCAGTATACCTTCGACGAGCAATTTCTTGACAATGCCCTTTTGATTGATTTTTCCGATTTGGGTCAATTGCTCCCCGATTCTCAGGTTATAAGTGCCAAAGTAATTCAAAGGCTCTTCTTGACCTTTGGAAAATAGGGAGTACATCTGCTGTCTCAGCGTTGCGGTATCCTGAACCGCCGAATCGTCAATGACCCCGATAATACAGAGTTTAACTTTTTTTTGGCCGGGAAAAACAATTTCGTTGGCATCTCCGGCACCGCCCAAGATAGCGGTCTGAAATTCGTCAAGAGTCGTTAAGCTCGTCGAACCGCCGAAGCTTTGCTGTATGGTTCCCTTGAGGCAATACATAAAATAGATTGGTTTCGAAGGTTTAGGGTCGGTTACGATCTTGAACGCTTCATTAAAAAAAACGTTGTATTGCATAAATGAAAGTCCGCCTTCGAGATGAATGCCGGTAATAGTGCCCGTACCGAAATCGTTATCGAATTGCAACACCCTTTCGCTATCGTAACTGGAAACCGACCCGCCTAGAAAGACATTGGTCGTGTTGATGTTCTTGTCAATGGCATTGGAGGTCAGTCGTAAGGTTTTCATTTTCGTGTTCTTTAGGGGTAGTATCCTGTTCTCTTCGACTTACCGCAAGGCCTTCTTTTTACCAAGGTCATTTCGGGCATCCGATTTTGATAGGACATCTAATTTTAATCGGTTTTCTTCGGAAGCCCTTTGATTGGTACTACCGACAATAAAGTTTTCGGGAAGATTGTTCTTCTCTTCCTCAACCCGTTTTTTTCTTGGCTTCCTTCCTATGCCAAAAAATTTTCTGATTTTAGTCATACCCTAGATTGTTATGGTGCGGCAAAAGTCGGACTTAAGAGAAAGATAAGCGTTATACAATCTCTGAAATACGTTATATAATTATATAAAAAGTAGGCTAAGATACCGATTAACCACAAATTTGACTAGACGAACGCCCATTTACAGTTATAAATGTATGTTAAATTAGAAATCCATAAATGGTGCGGCGAATGTCTATCGGGCAAACGGTTTTAAAACACGAAAATCAAGGGGATGGGAGTCGGTCGGGGGGGTATTCATTTCCGGAACGGGAAATACACTAGTATTTGTGTCCCTTTACCCGGTTCGCTACGGGCCATAATATGGCCATCGTGGTTCTCCACTATTTTTTTACAAATGGCCAGCCCGAGACCGGTACCCTCGTAGGCGTTTTTTTTGTGCAGGCGTTGAAAGAGCCTGAATATGTTTTCACTTTGGTCGGGATCGAAGCCGACCCCTTCATCGGCGACGCTCACTACAATATATTGTGATGGGGGTAAATTTAGGCTTTCGTCGATTTCATGAAACTTTAAAATTTCAGAGGTGATGGTTATTTTGGGGGCTTCATCGTGTTTTTTGTATTTGAGGGCGTTCGACAGCAGATTGTTGAACAGCTGCTCCAACTGAAACTCGGTACCGTAAATGGCGGGCAGTTCTGGTATGGTAATTTTAGCCTTCGTCTCCTCGATCTTTTCGCTGAGGTCTTCGAGCACCTTGTCGAAAATTAGGTTAAGATCGATAGAATGTAGTGATTCCAATTCGTCGGTCAACTTCGCGTACGATAAAAGGTTGCGGATCAAAATCTGCATCCGGTTGGCCGATGCATCTATTTTTTCGAGATAGGTAAGCCCTCTTTCGGAGAGATTGCCCTTGTCGGCATTTGAAAATCGGCTGATGAACATCTGGATCTTCCGCAGGGGCTCCTGTAAATCGTGGCTCACTACCCGATTGAACGATTCTAGTTCCGCGTTCGTACGTTCGAGCTCCCGGATGTGTTTTTGCAGTATGCGTTCATTGGACACTTCTTTGGTGATATCGCGTAGTATGCCCACCATAAAACTTTCCCCGTTCTTATCAAAAAAATGGCCTTCCATCACTATATCCTTTAGGTCGCCCTCAAGGGTTTTTATGCGGTAGACGTTGCGAACATTTTTTTTCCCCAGTAAAGCAAGGTCAATATTGCGCTTGAAGAGGTCCCTATCGTCCGCATGTATCATTGAGGTGAGCAATGCAAAGGATAGTTCGTTTTCTTCCTGCACCATCCCCAACAGGCGATAGCAATTGTCGCTACAGGTCATGGTATCGGCGGCAATATTATAGCTATAACTGCCCAGACCGGCTACCGATTCGGCATCGTTGAGTATGGTATTCTGAAGGGCCAGGCGTTCGTTGGCCTCATCAAGGTCTTTTTCGGCCGCTTTGCGCAGGGAAATATCCTGGGAGACGATGGTAACGCCGTCGCCCAGCTTTAAGATTTCGTTACAGAAATAAAAATGGCCTTTGCTCAGATCGTACTCTTGTTCAACTTCCATGGGCTCACCTGTGGCGACGACTTTCCGAAAGTTTTCAAAATCGCCGTTCTCAAAGAGAAACGGGTATTCCTCTGAAATCAGTTTGCCCATGATTTCCTCGGCAGTATGGCCTGTCAGCTCTGTAATTTTGTCGTTGGTGTAGGTAATCTTGAAGTCCACGATAGTCCCGACCGGATCGCGCACGGCTTCAAAATAACTGATTACGTATTGTATCGAGCCCAGCAAGTTCTGTAAAAAGGAGCCGGTACGCTCGAGTTCTAGATTTTGAAGTTCAAGTTTTTTGTTCAGTTCCTTTAAGGAGTCGGCTGCTATTTTGTCAGCTGTGATATCCCGGGAAGTGGCGGTAATACCGTTTTCCATGGGGGAAAAGGTCGAAAGGAACCATTTTTCATTGCCGTTGATATCGTAATTAATTTCCCGCATTTTAGGCTTGCCCATTTCGATAACCTCGACCAGCAACTCAAAAAGACCTCTTCCCAGGGCAAACGGGTACGCCTCGGATAACTTTTTTCCTATGGTATTAGTGGTCGTACGCCCGGTTAACTTTTCCACTTGGCCATTCACATAGGTTACTTCAAAATCGATAATCTTGCCTTGGTCGTTACGCAGGGGAACCAGATAATTGACCATATTATCCGTATTTTCGAGAATATTTTGAAGAAAGCTGCGGGTGACCGCTATTTTTTTCCGGTCGGAATTGATTTTGGAGAACGCGAACATCAGAATGCCCAATGCAAATAATGCCAAATACAGAATGTTGATAGGGGTGAAAGTCATGTCGGTCTGGTAGGCCGCCCTTCGTTCTTTTAGCAGATTCCGTTCCGCCGCGACCATTCGGGCCTGTATGGTCTCAAGACTATCGTGTTGGGTCTCGATGGCATTTACCTTGTCGGAAAGGGCAGAGGAGTCCTCAATTTTCTCGGTGATTTCGGGATTGAGCGATTTCAGTTCCGTAAAAAATCTTTCACTGAGTACGGTTATACGGTCCAACGATTTTTGTTGCTCGGGGTTGTCGGCAGTCAAGGTCTTCAGTCGCTTGAACGAGAATTTGCTTTTGTCGTTAAAACCAACAATGTCCGACAGATATCTGCTATCCCGCGAAACAAGGTATTTGATACCTGCGGATTGCGAACCCGAATAGTTGCCGAACAGCATGTTGATCTCGTTGATAATCTCCTGGGTATGCGTGACCAATTCGGTCGACTGTCGCAAGGCGCGATTCTGTTGAAAGGAGGCGTTCGAAATAAAAAAAAGTACCACTATGGCCAGCACCAAGAGCAGTACGTAGGGCAGAACGCCAGTTTTCTTTTTGCCTAGGTTATCTAACAACCCCATTCTTCACGGATTAAATACGGAAAAGGAAATTGGCCTTGTCCATCTCGTTTTCAGTATATTGCCAATTTCGCCTGATCACTTGGCCGATAGTCTTTTTAAGCTCTTCGAACTTGTTGGGCTTGTTGATGTAGATGTTCGCGCCATTCACAAAAGTTTCCTCGATATCCTTTTCCGATGAAGAGGTGGAATAAATGGCTATCACCAGATCTTTCAGTTCGGGGTTTTTCCGTATTTCGCGCAAGCACTGAAAACCGTCCATGACGGGCATATTCAGATCTAGAAAAATGAGGTGCGGGCGAACGGTATCTGGATCCGATAGATAATCCAGCAGCTCTTGCCCGTTATGCAGTTCGGCAAGTTCGGTCGATATTTCGATTTCTTGTAACGCATCGGCAAAGAACATTCTATCGTCTTCATCGTCGTCAACAAGTACAATTTTCATTGGGGACGTACTCATTATAGCTTACTCTCTATGGATTGGGTTGTTAGGATGTATTTTTTCTTTTTGCGATGATACGTAAAAAAGAGGTAGGGGTAAGCCCTGTCGTCTTCTTAAACTGCCTGGACAAATGCGCCACACTACTATAATCGAGCTTGCGGGCGATTTCGGTCAAGCTGGTTCCACCAAGTAACATTAACCTTTTGGCGTGCTCTATTCTGCGCAAGATAACAAAATTCTCGATGGAAGTATGGGTTTCCTCAGAAAAACGGTTGGACAGCGACGAATACGAATAGCCCAATTTTTCCGATAGATAGGCCGAAACTTTTTCGGTTCGTACGGCAGGTGAGCTCAACAGCTCTTCTATGGCGTATTTAATGCCTTCTACGATAGATTCGGATTCCTTTTCTACGAGGGATATACCATAGGGTTGTAGCGCCCCTTCGATATGTAAACGGTTTTCATCGGTGAGTTTGCCGTGAATGCTGAGTTCCCCATTGGCGTTCAGACTAAAGGATATCCCCAGCGCATTCAGCCGTTCGGTTAGTATCGTTCGGCATACTTCCAAGGCATTATAATGGATACGAAAATGGGCCATGCTCAGGTCAAAGAGGTTGTGGTGTGGTTTAGGGGGCTAAATAGGTAAACGTGGTTATACCACCAATTTCACTGTATTTCAAATTTTTCTTTTGGAATTGCCTTGAAAAATTCGGCAGTATCTATATCTACACTGGGCCCATATGCCATTAAAAAAGTTCCTTTGGTACCGTCTTCCATTTCTAGGGCGTACAAAATCGAAAGGTCTGACGGATTGCTCATACCCTCGTAACGATGCTGCTTGATAGATTTTATATCTTTTGGGGTGTAGGCCTTGTCCGATTTAGTGTCCAAAAGTTTACCTGAATCATGGCGATAATCAGAGGTATAGCCTTGATCATCATATTTTCGGATGAGGTCTTTTTCGTGTTTTGCAAATTCTTTCATTTGAATTTTAATTTTTTGATTAAAAAAGAAGGACTTAGACTTTAAAAGTAAAAATAGAATAATCTAGCATAAAAAAACGGACAATTCCCAAAGAAAAAGTCCGTTTTAAGCGTATCGTTAGCTGCAATCGATATTAGTTGTCATCAACGGCATCCTCGATTTCATCACCGACATCATCTGCGGCATCTTCGATATCATCACCTGCCTCATCCATTGAATCTTCGACTTTTTCACCTGTGGTCTTCTCCCTGCAACTGTTCAAG
>NZ_JBGTHY010000518.1:0-12574 GCF_041745955.1 Pricia sp. | reverse complement strand
GGAGAACCCCACCTATAATGTAGCCCGTGTAAGCGACTATATCTTTACGGACAGCCCTAGGGATCCCACCAAATACTACAACTACGGTTTTTACGTTCAGGATCAGATGAAATGGGACAAATTCCAGTTTTTGCTCGGTGGAAGGCAGGAATACTACAACGATGTGACGAATTTTGACCGGCCCGACGAGGAGACCACTACCCAGAGCAAATTTCTGCCCCGTGTCGGAATGGTCTATTCCGCTACCGATAATATCAACGTATATGGAACGTATACTGAAAGTTTCCAACCACAGGGGGTTTCCGCTTTGACCAACCCCAATGCCGGTGGGCCGTTCGACCCCCTTAACGCCTATATGGCCGAGGTAGGGGCAAAAGGAGAATTTTTCAACGACCGGCTCGCGGCAAACCTGGCCGTGTATTACATCGAAAACAATAATATACTGGTCAACGCCAACGAGCCCAATAATCCCGAACTGTTGCGGCAACGGGGAAAGGAGGAATCCAAGGGAATCGAGCTGGACATCAACGGCCGTATCCTGCCCAACCTGAGTCTCACGGCGAACTATGCCTATAACGAGGCCGTCATCAGTGAGAGCGACGACCCGGAAGAAGTGGGCCTACGGAAGGAGAACGCGCCCTTGCACCAAGGGGGGCTTTTTGGGAAATATACCTTTGAAAGAGGCGGTCTGGATGGTATCGCCCTGACTTTGGGAACCAATTTTGTGACGGAACGGAATACCTTTGAGCGTGAGCTGCAACTGCCCTCCTATATCGTGGCAGATGCAGGGGTTTCCTATAATGTGGACAGGTTCAACATCCGTTTCTTGGTCAACAATGTCTTTGACAGAACCCACTGGGTCGGAGGGTACAGCTATGTGCGCCTCTATCCCGGAACCCCTAGGAATTATCTGCTGAGCGTGGGCTATACCTTTTAACGAATGAAGCTGAAAAAGAAAACATTCTTTAAGATCCATAGCTGGATAGGCATCCGGTTGAGCGTCTTGTTCTTCATCGTATGCTTTTCCGGTACCTTGGCCACGCTCAGCCACGAGATGGACTGGCTCTTCAATCCGGATGCGCGCGCCGAACCGCAAAAGGAACTGGCCCCAAGAAATCAAATAATGGCCAATTTCGGGAAGGAGTACCCCAACGCAAAGATGACCTTCTGGATGCGGACGGACGAGCCCTATCTGTGCGATATCCTCTATAAGGAGGAAGGCAATAGCAAGAGTTATGTGTTCGCCAACCCTTATACGGGGGAAATCCAAGGGGAGGCCCAGATCACTTTTCAGCGCTTTTTTAGGGATCTGCACTATTTCCTCTTTATTCCCTTTCAAGTGGGGAATTACTTGGTCCTGGTCTTTGGGTTCTTATTGTTGGTTTCTTTGGTCACGGCACTGGTCTTCTATAAAAAATGGTGGCGGAAACTCTTTGAACTCCAGACCGGCAAGGGGCCATTGGTATTTTTCAGGAGCCTACACCGTCTGGTTGGGGTCTGGTCGGTCCCCTTTACCTTGCTATTTTCCATTACCGGGATATGGTATTTTCTGGAACGGGCAGACATCGCGGACATTGGTACAAACGCAAATCCAAGGGCACCGGTTGTAAAGGGGCTCCTGAACGGGGGGAACAAAGAAGCATTAGACCCGAACGATTTAGACTATGACCGTGCCGCCAAAATTGCAGAAGCACAGAGACCTAACCTAAAGGCGGGCGATATGGTTCCCAGCAGGGAAGCTTCCGGCAGTATCTATATCACGGGAAAAAGTGATGTGCCCCTGGTGAGGCAACGTGCCAATCGGGTTTATCTGAATCCTAAGACGTACGAGGTAATGCAGACCCAAAAAGCTACCGAAATCGGAACGGTAATATTCATCAACGATATGGCCGACCCCTTGCATTTTGGTAATTGGGGCGGGCTGGCCACCAAGATTATCTGGTTTATTCTGGGTCTGGGAATTTCGTCCCTTATACTAAGCGGAATCTGGATAACGCTAAAGCGGAAGGCGATCAAACGTAAAAAGAGCAAGCAAAAAGTAATGGGTATTTGGCGTTATATCAATTGGGGCGTTTACGGCGTAATGCTGTTTTTTATGTATTACGTCATCATAGACCGTTACCGTGTTTCGACCTTTGCCATTACGATAATAAGTCTGGGCTGGACGGTTTTTGCCGCTTTGGCCTATTACATTTTTGTTTATCGATTAAACAAGGTGGCTCAAAAAAGTATTGCTTAAAAAGGATAAATTTTCTATTCTTTGTCCAAAGCAAGCCAATATCGCGTACCCTTCAAATCTCCCGTTTTGAGCACTATTCCTTTATCGACCAGATTCCGGCGACCGTTGGTCAACATGGTATGCCACTGGAATAACCGGTCATGGGTCAATGGTTTGTCATACGTTCGGTGCAGGTCTACCATCATTTCCGAGATCCCGAATTCCATTTACTTAGGGCTTACTCAAAACGTAAAGTCCGAGTTTCCGCCCCCGTGGACCTAACTTTGTTCTAAACTTAAACGCAACTCTGTTGCGTTTAACCGTATTTTAGTTACTTTTGTTGGGATTTTCAACAATGGAAAGCAGATAAACGATGGATACAGACGAAAAAATACGCGAAAAGCTACGACACGAACTCAATGGGGACGCTCATTTGATGACCTCCGTAGAGACCCCGATGAGAACCGATGCCTTTGCCCGGTCCGACGATGAAAAAATCAACACTATTGAAAAACTGTTCGCCGGTATCATGGAAGAACTGGGCCTAGACCTCACCGACGATAGCCTGAAAGGCACGCCCTACCGTGTGGCCAAAATGTACGTCAAAGAAATGTTCGCCGGGCTGGATCCGGCCAACAAGCCGTCACTTTCGGTATTCGACAATAAATATCGGTACAACAAGATGCTGGTGGAGACGGATATCTCGTTCTCATCGGCCTGCGAGCACCATTTCCTGCCCATCATCGGCAAGGCCCATGTGGCGTACATCTCCTCGGGCAAGGTAATCGGGCTGTCCAAAATAAACCGGATAGTCGATTACTACGGCCGTAGGCCACAGGTGCAGGAGCGCATGACCCTGCAAATATTCAATGAGCTAAAAGAGGCGTTAGGAACAGATGACGTGATGGTCGTGGTAGATGCCGAACACTTGTGCGTATCCACCAGAGGGATAAATGACAAAACCAGCCGTACCACTACCTTGGAGTATGGGGGCAGGTTTACCGACCTCAAGATGAGGAACGAGTTCTATCAGCTGGTCCAAAACTGTGGGGCATGAGCAAACAACAGGCAACGGAACTCCTGAAACCACTGAAAAAATGAAGCGCTCGACCTTTCTCAAAAACATGGCAGGATTCGGTATCGCAAGCCTTGGCGGCTGCAGTACCGGTACCGCAAACTCCGACATCGCCCGCCTCAAACAAGAACTGGCAACGGCCTGGGAGCGTTCGGAAAAAATGACCCTTACCAACGTGGACCAGATGCCATCCGAACTGTTCACGTTCAAATATACCGACGAGGCCATGAGCTTTTCCGAACAGTGGCGGCATTGCGTCATCTATACCTGTGGACAGATCGCCGGGCGAACGGGCATCGAAAATCCCTATGAAAACATCAAACTGCCCGTACAAATCCCCAAGGAGGACGTCATCCGAGAGCTGAAAAAGATGTACGGCTTCGTACGTACCTCCATTCAGGAAATGCCGGGCGAAAAGCTCCAAACGGATTGCGATTTTGCGGGGGATACCATCCCCGTATGGAGGCTGTTCTATGCCCTTGAAAATCACATTGTCCACCATCGCGGACAATGTGTGGTGTACCTGCGCCTGAAGGGCGTAGTGCCACAAGGATATTACGGTTGGTAAGCCTTTTTACGATTGGCCTGGTCGAAATACGTCCATCTTGTCCCGATGCGTTCCCAGAAACGGCCCTTCGATGAGGTCCATGCAATAGAGAATGGCCGCAGGCACATACTGTAGGCTCACCGATCATGCGGAAAATGAGCTTTTTCTGGTCGTTCAGGGCATAAATAAGGGCAGGCAACCTGTAAGCCGCCCGCCCAAAAAGAACTATTCGGAAATATTCAGAATTACTCGATGTTCAGCACAAATGTCAGGTCAAAATCCGTATCCCCGTCATTGACATCGGAGGTAGCAGTTTTGACATCCGGTTGGTGCTGTAGCCTCGCCGTGAAAGAACCGTCCGCAAGCACGTCGCCAGCCGTCCATGTAGTGCTTAGGCCTACCGGATTGCCGTTTTCGTCCATATCGGCATAGTTCAGGGGATCGGTGGCGTTGTCGATATTGCCATTACCTGCCGGATCAGTAAAGGCATCCGCGGAAAAGGAGAAGAAAAACTGGTGCTCATTGTCTTCTTCCCTGATTTCCGCAGCGATATCCTCAGGGTCGCTGGGGTCGAGTGCGTTGAGTACTTCAAAACCCAACGTATACGTGGCCCCGGAAGTCAACGTAATTTCATCCAGAATTGTCAGTTCCTGCACGCCTATGCCGTCAGGATCCTGCGCCCTTGCCCTTACTACATCGGATCCATCCGCAGTATTGGTAAAAACAAGGTTCACGTCGGTAAATACTTCCAAAACGTTTTCCTCTTCGGGAGCATCGTCGTCGTTACTACAGGAGGTCAACACCGCCCCGCCCAATAAAAGGGCGTACTTTCCATACTTCTTTGCAACTTCTAATACATTCGTTTTCATTTGACTTAGATTTAAAATTAATAATCGGTTTAAAATTTATAATTGATATTTAAAATAAAATTCCTTCCGGGCTCGTCCGCGAAATACCGCATCTGGTTGAGATAATCCCGGTAATTTGTATTCAATATGTTCAGCACTTCCACTTGCCCCCCGAACCTACCGCGTTGCCACTCCCAACGAAGGTTTCCGAGGCCATACCCGGCAGGGGCATCCTTGAAATCAAAGATCGGCGACTCCGGGGTAATCGTAACATCCCCGTCAATTAGCTGGGCCGGGGTTACCGTACGGGGTGCCTGGAACTGCCTGAAGGTATAGGAGGTCCGTAGCGTTAGTTTTGAGGAATCCAGACCAAGGAAAAGTGGGGTATTCCAAGAAATATCGGTATTGATATTAACGGGGGGCTGATTAATGAGCGGGTCGTTTTTATCCACGTTTTGAGACCATAAGTAGCTGGTACCGACCGTTCCCTTGATTTTTTCTGTGAAGTTCCGTGAGTAGGTCAGGTCCGCCCCGACGAACAGCGCATCGGCCTGGTCATAGATGAATACAGGTGTCGGCCCCCTAATCGTACCGATAACGGCCACCGGCCGATCGAAGATGTAGTTGTCGATAAAATGGGTGTAAGCGGTCAGGGTCAGGGCATGGCCATCCTTTTGACGGGACAGTTCGGTGATCCACTTATACCCCTTCTCCGGTTCGGCCGCCCCATCGTCTTCGGTCAAGACCCGGTCGGTACGCAATTCGCCGTCGTCACTGGTGTAATAGCGCCATAGGCCGAACTGGGTCTTGAATCCCTGTTGGCCAAAGCTGTACAGTTCCGCCATATTAGGCGTGCGCCAGGCGGAGCCCAGGTTCGTTCGCCAATGCCAAAAGGAAGAAATTTCATGTACGAGGCCAAGGGATGCCGTGACATTGGTGAACGAATACTCGTTCCTAAAAATCGACTGATCAGGCTCACGCCCCCGCACCGAATTGTTTTCATGGTCTATCCGTACCCCGAACTCATAGGTGTTACTCCTTTTTTTGACACTTTCGATCACAAAGGCACTGAACCTTCGCGTGTTATAGTTCGGAATGAACGGGGTGGTACCGGTACCGGGGTTGTTGTCGTTGTTCTGGTAAAAATATTCAAGGCCCAAGGTACCCTTAAATCCCGCTATAGGCGTATGGACCCATTCCAGGCGTGCGTCGCTGGTTCCCAGCTCCAGGTCTATGATGGGCAGGTCGGCATTGCGCCTGACGTCATATTCTTCCCTAAGGTTTATCTGCCGGCTCAGCAACAGCGACACTTTGCCCAGGTCGGAGTACCAGTCTACGGTCGCGGTCGCCAAATGATGGACCGTATTTTGCCTTGGCTCGTTGATCCGGTACGAAAAATCCCTGATGATCAAGGGTTCGTCCGCTTCTAGAGAGCGGGCAAAAAGGTCCCCGCTTTCCGCTACCGACGAGCGCAGCAGTCCCAGATCCTGTCCTACATAACTGTAATACCCTTTAAAATCCCATTTTGGCAGATGGTAACGGAACCCGGCATTGGCCGACCGTTCTTCCATGCCCGTATTGGTAAGGGAATAATCGGGCGTACGCCGGTCGCCGTTTTTGATATAGTTCGCGCCCAAGTGGTAGCTGAACTTGTCAAAACCCTCTCCGAAATCGGCATTGGCATGGTAGCCCCTTGCATTGGTCTGGTAGCCGGAGCTGACCTTCCCGTTAAGTTCTTCGGAAAGATTTAATGGATTTCCCTCTACAACTACCGCCCCGCCCAGTGCCTCCGGCCCGTACCGTACCCCTGCGGCCCCTTTGAGCACCGATATCCGGTCCGCGCCGGCGATGTCTATTTCGGGGGCATGGTCGCTGCCCCAGTTTTGAAAGCCGTGCTTTACCCCGTTGTTTACGATAAGGATGCGGTTTCCGTTCAGGCCATGGATAACGGGCAGCTGTACATTGGCCCCTGTGGAGGTAAAGGTAACGCCCTGTATATCGCCGATGGCGGAGGCCAGGGAACGGGTGGACTTAATAGCCAGCTGCGCCGCGTCGATTTTATCCACGGCCATCGACCGCATACCGCCCACGATGGCCTCGCCCTCCACCACCACGCTTTCCAGTTCGAGGGTAGTCGGGGCCAGATAAATCAGCGGATTCCCATGGTGCGTGTCATGGTGGTGACGAATGGGTTTGTAGCCCATACTGGAACATTCGAGGTCAAATTCCGTTCCGCACAGCTTGTCCAATACAAAGTTGCCGTTCTCGTCCGCCACGGTCGCGCGTTCAGTGTCCACGACCACTATCGTAGCGTAGGGAATGGGCTCTTGGTTTTCCGCGTCGAGGATACTGCCCCTTATTTCGTAGGCACAGGGGTCGTCGGGAGCCTGCCCGAAGACCGGGAATATCCCTATAAAAAACAGGGTCAAAAGGGAGTACAGCCCCTGTATCTCAATGGATGTGTTTATCTTCCGCAAGAATAGTTCGGGTTAAAGGGTACGTATGGAGCCCATCGCCTTATGGCAATGGCGTTGAAATGAATCTAAATTTGAAGCCAGGCCGCCGTCCTGCCGGTAGAGAAGGGCAGGATGGATACGGTACATCAAAATTGGGGAGGGGGCGTACCGATCTCCAGTCCGGGCGGGAAATAGCGTCCGGTATAACGAAAGAAGTGATTTGCCGCCATGGCATCTGTTATCGAAGCGGTATGGACCACGGTGCGGTCCTGAAAAAACAAAGGAGGGAAAAAATAGGAGGAACCCAGGGAACGGTCGGACATGGGATCGGTCTGCCCTGGCATCATATCCGCCAGCACGCATTGGGCCCGGCAATCCTCATCATGGTGACGTTCTTGCCGACATTCCATTACATGTTTATCAAAATCCGTATAAAAAATGGTCAAGGTAATGACAGGGCCAAAAGTACCCAACAGCATGAATACCGTCAGCAGGACGGTACACCGGGATTTTAGCTTTTCTTTGTCCGGCCCAAAATAGGAATCTTGAATACGTAACATAGGCGCAATGTTAATCAAATTTAATTTCAATTGCAACACGGTTGCATTTAAAAAATAATCATTAAGTTGCAGATCGCTTATGGTATCGACCATAATTAGGAACCTAGGATGCCTGTTACCCATTTTTCAGTATATTTACGGCTTAGAATGAAATCGTTTTTCAAACATAGCGTCTCCCTCTTTTTCCTCGCCAGCTTCCTGCTGCTCAGAGTGGTGAACGTACATGAGTTTTCCCATATTTTCTCGGATAGCGATGCCCAACACTGCGAGCCATGTGTACTTATTGCCCATGGCCACCAGGGGACACCCTTGGATATGGGAACGGTACAAACGGATTTTTCTTTACAAGGCCCTTTTGACGGTGCGCAGGTAACGGTGGCTACACTTTATACCGCCCCATATCAAAAAACGCTTCACTCCGATTACTTCCACAATAAGCCGCCCCCAAGTTATTCATTGGGATAATTACGGTTCTTTTTTAGCGAATATTTCTTTAAATAGATTGTTGTCTATCACTTGATCGAGTATCAACTGCAAGTATATCCTATTGCATAGGTATACCTTACCACTTGTTGATCCATTCGCGGTTATCCCTTATTTATTGACTACGGAGGGTTCTTCCCTCTACTGCTTTTTGTTCAATATATAAACATGGATAATGAAAAAATTACCAGTAACCGTATTAAGCGGTTTCTTGGGCGCTGGCAAGACCACGCTGCTCAATCACATACTACATAAGAAGGAAGGCCTGAAAGTGGCCGTCATCGTCAACGATATGAGCGAGGTCAATATAGATGCCCAGCTCGTAAAGAACGAAAATACGCTTTCGCGTACCGAAGAAAGGCTCGTTGAAATGAGCAACGGCTGTATCTGCTGTACCCTTCGCGAAGACCTGATGATAGAGGTCGAAAAATTGGCCAACGAAAACAGGTTCGACTATCTGTTGATAGAAAGCACCGGTATTTCCGAGCCTATTCCCGTGGCGCAGACCTTTAGTTTCGCCAACGAGGACGGCAGTATCGACCTGAGCCGTTTCAGCTATGTCGATACCATGGTCACCGTGGTGGACGCCTTTAATTTCCTGAAGGATTTTTCCAGTCCCGATTACCTGACCTCCCGCGACCTGACGGATATCGAGGGCGACGACCGCACCATTGTGAACCTCTTGACGGACCAGGTGGAATTCGCCAATGTGATCCTACTCAACAAGGTCGATCTGGTCACTGAGTCAGCACTGCGCAAACTCTATGATATCCTGCACAAACTGAACCCGGGCGCGCGCATCCTGCCCTCCAAAAATTCACAGGTAGCCTTGAAGGAAGTATTGCATACCGGCCTGTTCGATTTCGAAAAGGCCGAGACCTCGGCGGGATGGATACGGGAGCTGGAAAACGAGCACACCCCCGAAACAGAGGAATACGGCATCGGGTCGTTCGTCTTCCGCCATAAAAGACCCTTTCACCCCGACCGCTTTCTTGAGTTTGCCACCGCACGTTTCCCTCCATCCATCATACGTAGCAAAGGACTCTTTTGGCTGGCCTCCCGGTCTGACCAAGCCTTGATCTGGAGTTCTGCGGGCGGCTCGCTCAAGACCGATCCCGCCGGGGTTTGGTGGGCCTCGATGCCCTTTTCCGAACACATCGAGTATGCCGCCTTTGTCAATAACCAAAAACTAATCGAATCGGAATGGGCCACCCCGTTCGGCGATCGCAAAAACGAACTGGTCTTTATCGGACAGCACCTGCGGAAGGACACCATTATGGCACAGCTCGAAGCCTGTTTGCTGACGGACGAAGAAATAAAGGCCTGGAACCGGGGCGAATGGCCGAAGAAGGATTCATGGCCCATCCCACAACATCAAGAACAAACCCATTAATACTAAGGACTATGATCATCACGAACAATCTCGTAAAAAAGTACGGCGATTTTACCGCCCTTGATAAACTGGTACTTTCGGTCAAGGAGGGCGAAATCTATTGCCTTCTCGGTGCCAACGGGGCCGGTAAGACGACTGCCATCAACCTTTTGCTGGGCTTTATCGAGCCTACTTCAGGGAGTGCTTTTATTAATCAGTTGGATGTGAAGGAAAACCCCTTGGAGACCAAACGGTTTTTGGCCTACATCCCGGAAAACCTCATGCTGTACCCCAGCCTGAGCGCGGTGGAGAACCTCGACTATTTTTCCGGTATCGGGGGCAAAAGCATGAACAAAAACCAGTTGGAAGGCTTTTTGGAAGAGGCCGGGCTCCAACCGGAGGCCTTCCATAAACGTATCGAGAGTTTCTCCAAGGGGATGCGCCAAAAGGTGGGCATCGCCATCGCGCTGGCCAAGGATGCCAAAGTGCTATTACTAGATGAGCCCACCTCGGGGCTGGACCCAAAGGCGAGCAACGAGTTCGGCCACTTGCTCCGAAAACTGAAGGGCAAGGGGGTCGCCACCCTCATGGCCACCCACGACCTTTTCCGTGCCAAGGAGGTAGCTACGCATATCGGTATTATGAAGGACGGCCAATTGCGGCAACAGTTCGTCACTTCCGATATATCCCTCTCCCAGTTGGAAAAGACCTATTTGGAAACCATGGAATACAAAACACTGACCTCATGATACGAAAAACGATCGCAAAGGAAATCAAGGAAATCGTTCGGGACGGACGTTTTAAGATCGCTGCCCTAATTGTATCCGTGCTGTTGCTTATCGCCGTGATAATTGGCTATGTGCAATACCGAAGTACCCAAGAGCAATATGCCGCCGCCAAGACGCACGAACGAAATATTTGGCTGGACCAGGGAAACAAGAATCCCCATTCCGCCGCCCATTACGGCACCTATGCCTTTAAGCCCAAATATCCGCTTTCGCTTTTGGATCAGGGCGTGGACAAATACACCGGGGTGTCCATTTATCTGGAAGCGCACAAACGCAACGAAGCCGCCTATAGTCCTGCGGCCGACCAGACCGGGCTTGCCCGTTTCGGCGACCTGACTCCCGATTTCATTTTGCTGTTTATCCTGCCCCTGCTCATCGTATTGTTGGGCTATAACGCATTTACCAAAGAGCGGGAAAACGGCACCTATGTCCTGGCACAGAGCCAAGGGATGCCGAACTGGAAACTAACCTTGGGCAAATGGGCGGGTACTCTGGTGCCCATCGCTACGATTCTCACAGTACTCTTCCTTATCGCGGGCATCCTACTTGCCAATCTCACCGATTACGGGCCGTTCGAATGGACTTCCCTTTTTGCGGTCTACGGGGTGTACCTTATCTACTATATGATTTTTACCAATCTGGTACTATTTGTTTCGGCCATTTCCAAAAATTCCGGTATCTCGTTGGTAAGTGGATTGGCCCTTTGGATATTGGCCTGTTTTGCCGCTCCCAAGGCGGCCAGTTCCATAGCCGACAAAAAGTATCCCTACCCCACAAGACAGGAATTTGCCACTAACGTTCTAGGGGATAAAAAGAAAGGCTTGGACGGCCACGATCCCTTTAGTAAGGAGGCGAAAGTTTTGGAACAAAACCTGTTACAGGAATACGGGGTGGACAGCGTGGTCCAATTACCCTTCAATTTTGACAGCTATATAATGCAAAAAGGTGAAGAACACGATGCCGCCGTTTACTTTAAGCATTACGACCATCTAAGGCAACAGGTCAACAAACAACATGACACCTACCATAGCCTCGCCGTAGTCTCCCCATTTTTGCCCACCCGATTTTTATCGATGGCCCTGGCGCATACCGATTACCAGACCCATTGGGCTTTCGCGGATGCAGCCGAAAAATACCGTATCGATATGCAGGCCGCCCTGAACGGCGACATGACCAAGAATTCAAGGACTGGGGATTGGGATTATCCCGCCGACCCTTCCTTTTGGGCTTCGATTCCTGAATTTGATTTTGAGCCCTCGACGCTTGCGTCCACCCTAAAGCGAAATACGGGAAACCTTGGCATATTGGGCATTTGGCTTTTGGTTTCTTCCATATTCCTTTTTATTTCACCAAAAAATCAAATGAAATGATTAAGTATATCTATAAATATGATCTGATACTGCTGTTTAGGGCGAGTTGGATACAGGCATTGTTGCTCATTTTCCTTTTCATTTTCCTCTTTGCAGGGTATAATGGAAAGCAACAAACCATTGCCCGCAACTCGGAAATAGAAAAGGCCAGGACAGAGGTAGCCTCGAACGATGCGAAAATGAGGATACTTCTTGATTCCATTGAAAGGGGGCTTACCATAACCAGCGAGCCTTATTGGACCCTGCCGAACGAAGCTGCCGCAGTCGGCAACTATTATCCAAGAGTGGCCTATAAGCCCCCTTCCGATCTTTCGTTCGTTGCCTTGGGGCAGAGCGATATCTATACGCATACCGTGAAACCGATCTTGAGGAGCGATGCCACCAACCTCCACTTTACCGAACTAAGAAGTTCCGTAAACCTATTGTTCGGAAGTTTTGACCTTGCATTTGTAATTGTTTATTTACTGCCGCTCATCATAATTGCGCTTAGCTACAATGTACTGTCCTATGAAAGGGAGCACGGCTCTTTAAAACTGCTCGCTTCCCAACCCATTTCAATCTTTAATTGGACCTTTCAGAAAGTCATATTCCGATACATCACGATATCGGTCATGATTATCCTCACGTTGCTTATTACATTTTTAGTGAACGGGGTCTCCATCATAGAAAATTTTACCGGCTTTGTATGGTTGGCCGCATTAAGCCTTTTATATGCCCTTTTCTGGTTTGTTGTCGCATTTGTTGTCAACCTTTCCGCAGGATCATCCGCAAAAAATGCGATTACCTTGCTAGGTATATGGGTGCTTTTCGTATTATTGATCCCTTCTATCCTGAACCTTTCGGCCAATACGATTTAC
>NZ_JBGTHY010000517.1:0-12323 GCF_041745955.1 Pricia sp. | reverse complement strand
AAAAATAACTTACGTTCTCTTTTGAAAGCGCTTGAGGGCGTGGAAAGTTATTTCGCATTTCCAGGAAGATCGTGTTTACCAGTGCTAAACGAAATGTTAGATAGGCAGGAACATACTGCGTTGGCACATAAAATAGCTGAGATCACCAAAAATCTGGTAAGCGATAAGTACAGAAGTAATCCAGATTTTATTGAAGATGACGAGCCTGGTGTTGATACCTCAGAAAAAGGAGAGCTTCAGGAGGGTGTGAAAAAAAATTATTTCGAAGTTTTATTTGTTGAAGATATTTCCATTCAAGAGGAAAACAAACTAAGAAATGATCTTAGGGGTATTCGTGGTGCCAATGAGCAATTCCATTACGGGATCGTGGTGCAGCGGTCTTTTGAGGATGCATTGATTGCCTTGCACTTTAATTATAACATCCAGGCTGTGGTGGTGCGGTATGCGCCGCCTTATCATTCCAAAAAAATAACACCCACTTTAAAACCCTTTATCCAAAACGTTTTGAAACTTGATCTGGCTTCCAAACCTTCATCTGAACTGGGTCCAATTTTAAGTAATCTTGTTAAGAAGTTCAGGCCTGAACTTGATACCTACTACGTCACAGATACTGCACTGGGGAATCTTAAAGACAGTACCCTAAAAAGTTTCAAAAGGATTTTTTACAGAACTGAAGATGTGCAGGAATTGCACCTTACCATTTTAAGGGGAATAAGCGAACGCTATGAAACTCCTTTCTTTTCTGCCTTAAAGGAATATAGTAAAAAACCTACCGGCATATTTCATGCAATGCCAATTTCAAGGGGGAATTCAGTTTTTAAATCCAGATGGATCAATGATTTTGGTAATTTCTATGGCAGAAATATGTTCTTGGCAGAAACTTCTTCCACAACCGGTGGTTTAGATTCCTTGCTTCAGCCAACGGGATCATTAAAAAAGGCGCAGGAGATGGCCAGCGATGCGTATGGGTCTCAAAACACCTTTTTTGTAACTAACGGAACTTCAACAGCCAACAAAATTGTTGTCCAGGCGCTGGTAAAACCGGGCGATGTAATCCTTATTGACCGCGACTGCCATAAATCGCATCATTACGGATTGGTTTTGGCTGGAGCGTATCCCGTTTATTTGGATTCTTATCCTATAGAAGAATATTCAATGTACGGGGCAGTTCCTTTGGAACAGATAAAAGAAAAGTTGCTTCGTTTGAAGGAAGCAGGAAGATTAGATCTTGTAAAAATGTTGCTTCTAACAAACTGTACTTTTGACGGACTGGTTTACAATGTAGAAAGAGTAATGCAAGAAATCCTCGCCATAAAACCCGATATGGTCTTTTTGTGGGATGAAGCCTGGTTTGCTTTTGCTGGATTCACCTATAATTATAAACAAAGAACAGGAATGTTTGTCGCTCAAAAACTGTATGAGAAATACAGGAGCAGCGCCTACAGGGAAGAATATGATGCCCATATCAAAAATCTTAAGAAAGGTGACATCCCAAGCCTTCCAGATCCTGATAAAGTTCGAATCAGGGTGTATTCAACCCAAAGCACCCACAAAACGTTGAGCAGCTTCCGCCAGGGCTCTATGATACATATTTGGGACGAAGACTTCCGAAGAAAGAGCGAAAATACGTTTATGGAAGCCTATATGACGCATACGTCCACATCACCAAACTATCAAATGCTGGCTTCATTAGATGCCGGCAGAAGGCAGGTGCAGTTTGAAGGCTATGAGCTTGTGGAAAAAAGTATAGAAATGGCGATGGTGCTGCGCGCAAAAATAAATGATCATCCACGACTCAATAAATATTTCGATGTATTAACGGTGGGTGATTTTATCCCTAAAGAACTGCGAAAATCCGGGCTTTCTGAATATTATAATCCTAAAGAGGGCTGGAACAGGATGGAAACTGCCTGGGAGAAAGATGAATTCGTGCTGGACCCAACCAAAATCACGCTGCATGTAGGTCGTACCGGAGTAGATGGAGATACCTTCAAAAATAAATACCTAATGGATAAATTTAATATCCAGATAAATAAAACCTCCAGGAACACGGTCTTATTTATGACCAATATCGGTACTACCAGAGGAAGTGTTACCTATCTCACCAATGCCTTGCTAAAAATTGCAGATGAACTGGATAAGGAATTACTTTCCCTAAGCGCCAAAGAAAACAAGATCCGCCAGGATAGGATCTTTTCTTTGACCAAAGATTTTCCGCCCTTACCTGATTTTAGTTATTTCCACCATTCATTCCAAGCGGTACCTGGAGTGCCGGGGGGTGATATCAGGGAAGCTTTTTTCTTGGCTTATACTGAAGAAAATTATGAATATATGCCATCAGCGGAATGCTTGCCTTCCATGGAAAACGATCGAACCTTAGTCGCATCTTCTTTTATTATCCCTTATCCACCAGGATTCCCGGTACTTGTTCCCGGCCAGGTAGTCAGTAAGGAAATTATAAAGTTTTTGACCGCATTGGATGTTTCAGAAATTCATGGGTATCGCGCTGATCTAGGGTTGCGAATTTTTAAAGATAAAGTATTGAACAGGCAGAAGACCGTTACCTCCATGGGTTCCATGGGAAATAATAGTAAAAAGAAATTAATTAAATAAAATCAATAATTATGGATGCTAAAAAACCAAATACTCCAAAATCTAAAGGGACACCAGAAAAAAAAACGAAATCTCCAATAAAAACAGGAACAGATCGAACAAAGGTTCCAATCAGGGGAAAGAGTGAAAAACCGAAAAAGCAAACTCCGTCAAGTTCGAAAACAGAAAAAGCAAAGCCAAAACCTGCCGCTAAACAATCTAAAGCGACCGCTAAACCTGCCAAGGCTTCCAAAACGGCAACAGGCAACAAAAAGGCTGTAACATCTTCTGCCCCTAAAAAGAAGCAATTAAAGGGAGTTTCAGACATCCGTAGATCTTTTCATAAAAATGAAGAACCCTTATATTTTATTAGCGCTACCAATTTCAACCTTTTAGGAGCCGATGAATGGATTAAAGGTTTCAAATTCATCACCTATATTGAATGCTTTGACGGATTACACCCTAATGTATTTTCTCCAAAACAAGAAATTCCGCATGATGATTTTGATGGCATTGAAGACATTAATAACTATTTGCTTCAACACCCCGAGGTGCAGGATTATCTCAAAACAAGATCAGTAGAGGGTAGGCCCGGTAAAGCGATGTTTTTAATGTTTAACGAAGAAACCGAAAGACTGGCTGAAAAATTGGGTCTGGAGATTATGTTCCCCAGCGCCGAAATGCGCACCTTCCTAGATAATAAGGTTAATACAAATAGAATTGCCGAAAAGGCGGGAGTGGCATGTGTTCCTTATGTGCTTTCTAAAGTTAACAATTATAAACACCTTACTAAAGTTTCGAAAGAACTTGGTACCCAATTGGTAATACAAACGCCTTTTGGTGATTCAGGACATACTACCTTTTTTATTTCCAATGAGAAAGAATACAAGAAATACGCTAAAGAGATTGAAGCGGAAGAGGAAGTGAAAATTATGAAGCGTATTCGCTGCAGGGGATCTGCAATTGAAGCCTGTGTAACCCGTCACGGAACAATTGTAGCACCATTAATGACTGAATTGGTAGGTTTCAAAGAACTAACGCCTTATGAAGGTGGCTGGTGTGGGAATGAGATCTATCCAAATGCTTTCACCCCGGAATTAAGGCAGAAAGCCATTGAGAATACACAGCTTTTCGGAAATCAGCTAAGGGAAGAAGGCTATAAAGGCTATTTTGAACTTGATTTTCTCATAGATCAGGAAAATGGCGAAATTTATCTCGGAGAATTGAATCCTAGGGTAACAGGAGCTAGTTCTATTACAAACCACGCGGTTTTTGCCCTTGCCGATGCGCCTTTATTTGTGTTCCATATTCTCGAATGGATGGATATTGAATACGAACTGGACATTGAAGCTATCAACAAGCGTTGGTCCAATCAGGAAAATCTCGATGGATGGAGCCAGTTAATTGTGAAGCATACCGAAGACACGATAGAATACGTGACCGATTCGCCAAAATCAGGGATCTGGAGAATGTATGATACAGGGCATATCCAATATGACCGAATGGATACACACCGTAGGGCCGTAGAAAATGAAAATGAAGCGTTCTTTTTAAGGATATCCAAAAAAGAAGATTACCTATATGAAGGAGCAGATATGGGTATTCTAGTAACCAGAGGGCGTATGATGACCGATGAATTTGAATTAAACAACAGGGCCAAGCACTGGATCAAGGCCATCCGTTCGCAGTATAAATCTGAAATGGTTGAGGACAAGAAGAAGCCAAAACTTTCCGGTACTTTAACGAAATAAAAAAATAATTTAACAGCCCGTCCTGATTATTCAGGGTATTTTGGGCCATCCGTTATGAGATATAATGCGGGTTAAAATAGATTTAAAAAAACACTAAAAATATGCAACTTCACTTTACTGCAGTTTCTGAACCGGGTTTACCGGGAGAGAAATGGCAAAAACTATATCACACGCACTGGGAAGCTTATAAAGCCTGGCTAATTTCAAAAGGCAACACTCAGGTTCCGGATCTAAAAACCTCTCAGGCCGCCTTAAAAAAATACATGCCTGAAATGTGGCCAACCTACGAGCGACTGTGCGAACTCGCCAAAGCTGATGAGGTGGCAGCAAGATTTTTAACCGGTTTTCAACCCCCGGCTTACATTAGTGCCTGCTCTAACGCGGTTTTGTCCGGAGAGGAAATCCAGCTGGTGCGCAATTATGACTATCACCCGAATTTAATAGAGGGCACGCAGTTGATGAGTGCCTGGAATGGTAAAAAAGTAATTGCGACAAGTGATTGTTTAATTGGGGCCGTAGACGGAATGAATGAAGATGGACTTGCAATTTCCCTCACTTTTGGAGGAAGAAAGGTTGTGGGTGAAGGTTTCGGGATTCCTTTTATTTTGCGATACGTTTTGGAATTCTGCAGCGATGTAGAAGAAGCCGTCGCAGCGTTGGTTAGGATTCCTTCCCATATGTCTTACAATGTAACCGTTGTGGACAAAAAAGGCGCTTTTAAAACAGTGCAACTTGCACCCGATAAGGAAGCTGTTGTAACCGATGCCGCTTTTACAACCAATTTTCAGGGAACTGTAGACTGGCCAGAGAACGCAGCTTTCAATAAAACATTGGAACGCTCTGCATTTTTGGAAAAAATGTTAGCCAAAAAAGGAGTAAAGGCATCGGCAATTGCAGATGCTTTTCTTCAGAAGCCACTTTACAATACAAAGTTCAAGGAAGGTTTTGGAACCTTATTTACTGCGGTTTACCAACCTGCAAAAGGAGTGGTGGAAATACGCTGGCCTGATGAAAAAGTTACCCAAACTTTTGAAGGATTTCAGGAGCAATATAAATTAATCCAATTCGAAGAATCTGCCAAAGCCTCAATACCATATACTGATTGGGCGAGCGTTACATCTGAAATACCTAAAAATACGCCACAAGAAGCCGTTGTACCTGGTACTTCTAAACCAAATTGGCAGGAAACCGTTACCGAAACCCTGGTTAGTGCTATGGCACATTCCTCAAATGCAGAAGACAATGAACAATCACAATTACTCCGTAAAAATATAGTTCATAGAGGAGAAATCTCTTGGGAAATACTGGCTGATTATTGGGCCAATTTGGGTAAAAGTTATTGGGGGAAATGGCAGAATTAAAAACAACAGCGTTCTTAATTTCGAAACAATCATCACCATTGGTTTTTCCAACCAATAAATTAATTTACTATGGAATTCCAAAGTGTTAATCCTTATAACAATGAGCAGGTTGGCATATTTACCGCGCTCACAAAGGATGAGCTGGATGAAAAACTAAACAAAAGCCAACAAGCATTTGAGTCTTGGAGAAAAGTGCCTATTGCAGAGCGCTGTCAACTTATTAAAAATGCTGGTCAAGTATTGCGGGATAACGTAGAGGAATATGCCAAAATGATTACCCTGGAAATGGGGAAACCCATCTCGGAATCTCGATCGGAGGTAAACAAATGCGCATGGGTGTGCGACTACTATGCTGAAAATGCGTCTGCATTTCTTGCAGATGAATACATAACCACCGATGCCGATAAAAGTTTTGTGCGACATGACCCTATTGGAGGTGTCTTGGCAATCATGCCATGGAATTTTCCTTTTTGGCAAGTTTTCAGATATGCGGCGCCGACCTTGACCGCAGGAAATACAGGATTGTTGAAGCACGCGCCTAATGTTTTTGGTTGTGCCCAACAAATTGAAGACGTCTTCAAGAAAGCAGGCTATCCCTCTTATGTTTTCCAAAAACTGATAGTGCATCACGATCAAACCGAATTAATCATTGCCAATGATACCGTAAAAGCCATTACCCTCACCGGAAGTGAAAGGGCCGGTTCGGCCGTGGCTGAAATTTCAGGTCGTCATATCAAAAAAACCGTTTTGGAACTCGGTGGTAATAACGCTTTTATTGTTTGGGAGGATGCCGATATTGATGAGGCCGTAAAAACTGCAGTTACGGCCCGAATGTTTAACTGCGGACAAAGTTGTATCGCAGCCAAGCGTTTTATTTTAATAGAAGGTATTTACGACGAATTCGTTATGAAATTCACCGAAGCCGTAAAACTATTGAAATCGGGAGACCCTATGGACGAAAACACCAACGTAGGCCCGCTCGCTCGGATTGATCTTGCCGATCAGTTGAACAAACAGGTGAACGAGTCGGTTAAAAAGGGTGCTACGCTATTATTGGGCGGTAATCAAAACGGGTGCTACCACGAACCTACTATTCTGGGAGATGTCTTACCGGGTATGGCCGTATTTGACCAAGAAACCTTTGGGCCGTTGGCCGCTATGATTAAAGCGAAAGATATAAATCATGCGTTCGAACTCTCCGAAAATTCCAACTATGGGCTTGGGGTAACCGTATGCACCAAAAATATAGAGAAAGCCTTGAAACATGCGGACAGGGTCAGTGATGGAGCCTATTTTATTAATGAATTAGTGAAATCTGACCCGAGATTGCCTTTTGGTGGCACGAAAAACTCGGGATACGGGCGTGAACTGGCAAAAGAGGGGATGATGGAATTTGTCAATCGGAAAACGGTTTATGTCAAGCATTAATTGACAAGGCAACCATCGGAACAATTTAAAACAGACTCTTGAATCATACTCCTGATTTTTCCAAAGTACGCCAATATATCTATAGTTAGCTTAGCTTTTTAGCAATGGTTTTTGCGAGTCTTACATATTATATCATCTTACAATGTCCTGTCCAAATGCGTATATCGCCCATCTACAAAGATCAATTGCCCCTTTGTATGACTAGAAGCTTCCGATAGCAGAAAAACAAGTGTATTTGCGATTACCCAGGTCGTGGTCAAGTGTTTTTCTATGTAATCATTGATATGTTTTAGCCGTTTGTTTCGAGGTTCCGAGACCTTCAATACCCAGTTCAACGACATCTCCAGCCTTCAAATATTTTTTTGGGGGGGGCGAAACCAGGGCCGACCCCACAGGGAGTACCGGTCGAGATGATATCTCCCGGAAGTAAGGTCATAAACTGGCTGATATAACTCACTACCTGCTGAACATTAAAAATAAAATCGGAGGTCGAACTGTCCTGCACGGTTTCACCCTTTAATTTCAGCCACAGGTGTAGATTATTGGGATCTGTAATTTCGTCTTTCGTGGCGATAAATGGCCTTATAGGGGCGAAAGTATCACACCCTTTTCCCTTGCACCACTGTCCCTCTTTTTCAATTTGAAAAGCCCGCTCACTATAGTCGTTGTGCAAGACATACCCTGCTATATGATCAAAGGCATCGGCCTCCGAAACATAAGATGCCTTTTCTTCGATAACGATTGCCAATTCGACTTCCCAATCGGTTTTCTCGCCACCTTTTGGAATGACCAGATAATCGTTCGGCCCGACCATGGCAGAGGTCGACTTAAAGAAAAGAATCGGCTCTTTAGGTATTGCCATATCGCTCTCGGCGGCATGCTGCGCATAGTTGAGACCTACACAAACTATTTTTGAAGGACGCGCTAGGGTGAAGGCCATAATGAAGTTTTTTTCCGAAAAATCAAGACCATAAACAATTCGGCCAGCTGTTTTCAAGCCCTTTCTGAATGGCTGACCTTTTTTAGGTCGGAACATATTGAGATAAGGGAGATCGGTAATGGAGAAGATCAAAGCGGGGTAATCGAAAAAAAGGACGGTGACATTATTAGAGATTTCGAAAATGGGGAGCGAATCGATATTGACTTGAAAAGTCTTGAAAATTACCTGCAGACGAAAACCGAAGCGGATTATGAAGGTATTTGGGATTCGCAGCCTTATAAGATCGGAATAAAAAAGCAAGGGGAGAATTATGTCGGATTTATTGTCGAGGCAGATGGTGTATATTGGAGAAAAGGGCAAATAAAACTTAAGATCGGTAAAAAAGGGAATCAAATATGTTCGACCTGCTATATGAATGACCACACTGCCCAGTCATTCAACAGTGCCGAACTCTTAGGCATTAACTATCTAAAAATAGGCCACATGACTCTTGAAAGGTCAAATACAAAATTTGAAACCGATGAATTTGTTGAGCAATATTTTCAATTGATAAGGGCGGATAAACCTTTTTTGAAAAAGTTGAATAACACTACGCTAATTTTAAGGATCCCCTCATTTTCCCATGATGTGAAGGCAGCAATTGACACTGTAATCTTTAGTAATAGGGAAGAAATCCTAAATACCGAGAATCTAATAATCGACCTAAGAAATAACGGAGGTGGCAGTGATTCCAGTTTTCAGGAAATACTTCCCTTGATTTATTCCAACCCTATCCGACCGGTAGGTGTAGAATTTTTATCAACGCCTTTGAACAATCAAAGAATGTTGGATTTTATAGGAGATGAAAGTTTCTCCGAGAGTGATAAAAAATGGGCCAAAGAAGCCTTGGATAGGCTGAGCGAACAGATTGGCCAATTTGTAAACTTAGATACGACGATTGTTGACATAAAAAGGTACGGTACTATTTATGAATATCCCAAGAATGTAGCAATAGTTATAAACGGGAACAATGGGAGTACGACCGAGCAATTTTTACTCTCCGCCAAACAAAGCAAAAAGGTGAAACTGTTCGGAACAACCAAAATGGGCGTATCGGATATTTCCAATATGTATTTTGTCAAATCGCCTTGTGGAGAATTCGAGTTGGGATATTGTTTATCCCGAAGTATGAGGATTCCGGAAATGGCTATAGATGAAAAAGGAATTCAACCCGACTACTATATCGATAAAACTATTCCAAATTTTAAGTGGGTGGAATTCATACATAAAAATTTGAACGAATAATAGAATTCATTTAGGAATTTTTACTTACACTAGACACCTTCTTGTTCCTATCACATTAGTGGTAGCCTTCTACACTACTATTAATTAGAAAGATTCAAAATATAGTTCGTACTTCTTCCCCCTTCACCAGATTCCATTAAAACTCCTTTTTCCACTAAATCTTGAATATCCCTAAGTGCTGTGTCTCTATGTACTTTCGTCATTTTCGCCCATTTTGATGAATGTAATTTCCCTATGAAATCACCTTGAAGCTTGTTTATCATTTCAACTTGGCGCTCATTAAACCGGGTCGTTTTATGCAACTCCCAGAATTTTGCCTTAACCAATATTTTAGACAATGCTTCCTCTGTTGCTTCAAGTGCTTCGGTCAAACGTTCAAAATACCATACAAGCCATTGGGTCACATCCATACTTCCTTTTTGGGTCGACTCCAATATTTCATAATATCCATTTTTGGATTTTAGGAGCTGCCCCGACATACTGTAGAATCGTTGGTTAGTTCTATCCGCTCTGGCCAATTGGCTGTCTGCAATGGCCCTGGCAATCCTTCCATTTCCATCATCGAACGGGTGGATACTTACGAACCATAAATGGGCTATGGCCGATTTAATAACAGGCTCCATGCTCGTATCCATATTATACCAGTATATAAATCTAGTCATTTCGGCATCAAGTCTTGCCGCTTCCGGGGCGGTATAATGCACTTTTTCCCTTCCCAATGGGCCGGAAACGATTTGCATCGGACCTCCTTCATCACCTCTCCAATCTCCAACAATGATTTTATGCATCCCACTTCTCCCTGTTGGGAAAAGGGCTGCATGCCATCCACATAGGCGATTCTTGGTGATGACTTCTTTATATTTTTGGGTTGCATCCAACATCATTTCGACCACACCTTCTACATCTCGGCTCGCATCGGATAGTCCCGATATATCCATTCCTAGCCTACTGGCTACCGATGACCTTACCTCCAAAGGGTCTAATAACTCTCCCTCGATTTCGCTGGTTCTAACAATGTCTTCCGTTAATGTCTCAAGTACTGCTTCTTCCCTTAACTGGAAACCCATGCCTTCCATTCTTCCTAATAACCTGCCTTGTTGATCACGCACTTTGCTAACGTATGGAAGTAGGGTATCAGTATCCCATTTGAAGCTTGGCCAATCTTTTCTACGATGTAAATACATGATTATTTTATTAATGCCGCATTAAATACGGCGAATATAATATGTTTTTGCCGTTTTTGAGAGTATATGACGTATTATTTACGGCATAAAATATAAATATTTACCGTTTTCTGTAAAAAAGCGACCATTTCATTTTACATTTGGGAAGGTGTGCAACGCACGGGTCTACCAACACACCCTCAATGCGGTAAGGAACTTTAGAAACAATCGGGACTTTACCTTTGATGAACTGAACCTTGATTTTTTAACCGGTTCGAACGTCACTATTTTGCCAAAGGCAATAAACTAGGGAGGATCAGCGTATATCTACGGACCGTTAGGGCCATAAATCGAAAGGCGATCAAAGCGGGCGTGGCCGACGAGGAAGGATACGCTTTCAATGACTACAGCATAAGAAACGGAAAACCCAAAAAAAGGGCATTGACCATTTCGGCCATCCGAAAGATCACGGAATTGGAACTAGAGGAAGGCACCGTCCTATTTCGGGATAGAAACGTCTTTATGATAAGCTTTTTGCTCAACGGCATGTCCTTTGTGGATATCGCCAATCTGAAACTTTCGAATATCGTAGACGGACGTATCAGGTACGCCCGTCAAAAAACGGACGAACCGTTCAATATAAAAATCCATAGGCAGCTTGCACCAATTTTGGACTATTTTACCCAAGAAAAAGAGAAATCAGATTATCTCTTGGACATCATCGAAGATGCAAACCCCATAGACCAATACAATAAAATAACTTGGGCGAGGTAATGGTACAACAAAAATCTTAAACAACTTGCGAAAATGGCAGGTATCGAAGAGAACGTCACAAGCTATGCCGCACGCCATACCTTCGCTTCCGGTGCGGATGATATGGGGATCCCGTAGACCGCGATTTCCCAGATGATGGGCCATAAACGTATCAGTACCACCCAAGCCTATCTTGCCAATTTGCGGAAAAGTAGAATGGACTTGTACCAAGATGAAATCTTTGGGAAACTTTCAGAATAGGATTTACGATTTTTTACGTATCCGTAAAGGAAATTGCCCGTATTAGACTGTTGACAGAAAAATAAATCCATCCTCTTGATTTTTTAGTGAGCTTACTTGAATTCCAAATCCTTCTTCGACCATTCTTGTCGCTATTCCTACCCCTTTTCCTTTCGTAACTTTTGGTAAGCCTCCTTCAGGCGTTTCTGTACCTCGTTCCATTTCGTCCCATTTAGAAAGATTTTAACGTCCTAAATCCATTTGCATACGAAATTGAAAAAACCGGTATAGAAATCGATTTGGAAAAGTAGCCGCTCCATCTTCCACATAGGAATATAATACTCATTCTGCTACCAAGTTACATCATCTTAATTGGGTTAATTTTATAACCATATAAAATTAATTTGCGCTCGATTATAGTTTTCAAACACTTCATATCATACGTCGTTTTTCTCAATTCATTCATGCCCGCATTGTCATGCTGTATGAGAACTTAGAAGTAGAACGCACTGACGGGCACTTTATAGAAAACGCTGAGGTCAATCCCGATGCATTTAATGGTCAAGATTTTCTAGGGGTCGAGGCCAGCTATAACTATCAAAACTTTGACAATGCATCCCTACCTAAAACCGGTATCGGCATCGGACTGACGGCGGGATATAAGGCCAACTTAAAAGAAGATCGCAGCTTTGCTTACTTAATTCCGGAATTACGTCTTACCACAAAAATCGATAAAAGCGGGATACTCGTCTATGCCACTAAGTTCAAGGGGCATTTTAATTTTGGAAACGAATTTGATTCTATCAAGCCG